>JAAYBT010000076.1 GCA_012730015.1 Clostridiaceae bacterium | reverse complement strand
TTTCACAGTCTTTGTCAGCTCTCGCCTTCTCTCCTCGGTCAGGACCGGGAATATAAGGCGTATAACCTTCCCATCGTTGTTAGGGTTAATTCCAATATCGGCCTTTTGTATGGCCTTCTCCACATCCCTGAGTATTTTGGGCTCCCACGGCTGGATAACAATTACCCGCGCTTCCGGAACAGAAATACTGCCGAGCTGGTTTATAGGAGTTGGCACGCCGTAATAATCAACACTAATCTTATCCAACATGGCCGGATTGGCTCTTCCGGCTCTCAGGCCCGCCAATTCTTCCTTTAAAGCTTGAATGGCTTTAGTCATTTTTGCTTCGATTTCCTTGTAAGACGTATCTTCCATAAAAAACCCCTCCTTCAATTTACTTTATTTAGGTTAAAATCGTTCCAATATTCTCGCCATTGACAACTCTGACAATATTTCCGGGATCACTCATATCAAAAACGATCAAGGGTATGTTATTGTCCATGCAAAGAGATAGTGCTGTTGAATCCATCACACCCAGCCTTCTGCCAAGAGCATCTGCAAATGTGATAGTGTCAAACTTCACCGCATCCTTGTTCTTTTTCGGATCACAGTCATACACACCATCCACCATGGTAGCCTTCAAAATGACATCCGCATCTATTTCTGCGGCCCTTAGGGCAGCAGCCGTATCAGTAGAAAAGTAGGGATTACCAAGACCGCAGCCAAATATAACAATCCTCTTCTTCTCAAGGTGCCTTACTGCTCTTCTTCTTATATAAGGCTCCGCTATCTGTCGCATTTCAATTGCCGACTGCACTCTTGTCGGTATTTGCTTGGATTCCAGTGAATCCTGCAAAGCCAGTGCGTTAATAACCGTAGCCAGCATACCCATATGGTCGGCCGTTGTTCTGTCCATACCAACTCCGCTTCTACCTCTCCAAAAATTGCCTGCGCCTACAACAATAGAGATCTCCACTCCCATATTGAAGACTTCGCCAATTTTGTCGGTAATAACGTTAAGTGTATCAACATCAATCCCCATCTTTTGATTCCCTGCAAGTGCTTCTCCGCTAAGCTTGAGCAAAATTCTCTTGTATTTTGGTGTCATGTTGATTACAACCCCCCATTAAATATACTGTTCTACAAAAACAAGCAAATTCCTTCTATAATGTTTACAAAACACAAAGGCATTATTAAAAAGGGAACATATTTTATATGTTCCCCCTCTTTTCATTTAGCCGCCGATTTGCTTAGCTACCTCTTCTGCAAAATTCTCTTCTCTCTTCTCCAGCCCTTCTCCTCTTTCAAACCTTGCAAATCGCCTTATATTAATGTTTTCACCAATAGTAGCAATCTTCTCGGTCACAAGCTGCTTAATGGTCTTATCGGGATCCTTGATCCATTCCTGATCAAGAAGGCAAACCTCCTTGTAGTATTTCTCAATCCTTCCCTCAACCATCTTATCAATGATCTTCTCAGGCTTTCCTTCATTCTTTGCCTGCACCCTGAGGATGTTCTTTTCCTTCTCTATGATATCAGCCGGGACTTCTTCTCTGCTGACATACTCAGGCTTTGCAGCAGCAATCTGCATTGCTATATCCTTGACCAGCTGTTTGAACTCAGCATTTGCAGCAGCAAAGTCTGTCTCAATATTAACCTCAACAAGCACGCCAATCCTGCCATCTCCGTGTATATATGAATCCACAAGGCCTTCCGCAGCTACTCTTCCGGCTTTCTTCGCGGCTGCTGCCAGACCTCTTTCTCTTAAAAGCTCTATTGCCTTTTCTATGTTACCATCAGCTTCAACCAAAGCCTTTTTGCAATCCATCATGCCTGACCCGGTTCTCTCGCGTAACTGTTTTACTAAATCAGCAGTAATCATCAAAACTCCTCCATACAATATTATTCATATTATTAGCCATATAAATGGCGTCTATTCCCAATAAATGCTTTTATTAAGCCTCAGTAGCTTCTACAGCTTCCGCTTCAGCAAAGGTCTCGGCTACTTCCACAGCTTTCTCTGCCTCAACAGCCTGCATCTCGTCCTCATCCTCATCAAGCTGCTCGCCCTGATGTCCTTCCAGAATAGCATCCGCAAGCTTCGAAGCAATAAGCTTGACAGCCCTTATTGCATCGTCATTTCCCGGAATAACATAATCTACTTCATCAGGATCACAGTTTGTATCAACAATAGCCACTATTGGAATACCCAGCTTCCTGGCCTCGAGAATAGCATTTCTTTCTTTCCTGGGATCGACAATAAACATAGCGCCCGGGAGCTTCTCCATGTTCTTTATGCCGCCGAGGTATTTTTCCAGCTTCTCCATCTCGCCTCTCAGCTTGATGACCTCTTTCTTGGGAAGAACTTCGAACACTCCGTTTTGCTCCATACTTTCAAGCTCTTTAAGCCTCTTGATCCTTTTACGGATAGTGTTAAAGTTTGTAAGCATGCCGCCGAGCCATCTTGCATTTACAAAATACTGGCCGCTTCTTTCTGCCTCTTCCTTGATTGAGTCCTGAGCCTGCTTCTTAGTTCCTACAAAAAGAACATCGTCACCGTTCATGGCGATTTCTCTGATAAAGAAATAAGCCTCTTCAATCTTTTTAACTGTTTTCTGTAAATCGATGATGTAGATGCCGTTTCTCTCCGTAAAGATATACTCGGCCATTTTGGGGTTCCATCTCCTGGTCTGATGCCCGAAATGGACACCTGCTTCCAGCAGCTGCTTCATTGAAATAACTGACATATAAAAATCCTCCTTAAGTTTATACCTCCACAGCTCTCACCCGGCCGAAGGACCCAGAAGGCACTTATTCAGCCGTCAAACTGCGTGTGTATTTTTTATCGTATTGTAGTATACCACATGGATGTTAAATTAGCAAACAAAAATCTTTTAAGAAATGTTAAATTTTCTTAGGAACTTTCATATGTACTTGCACCTTTGGCTGATTGGATTCATATACTCATATGGTGACCAATTTTTGGGGAGGTGCTAAAAGTGCTGCACTTCTTATTCACTATGATGAATGAGGTCCTTGGCAGTGTATTTTTTCAACTGGGTTATGTCACTAATTCAACCTCATTTCCACAGCCCTTAACGCCCGAAGAAGAGCAAAAATTCATTGAAGCATACAAAGAAGGCAGCGAAGATGCCAGAAATACACTTATTGAACGGAACCTGCGGCTCGTAGCCCATATTGTCAAGAAGTACGCTACATACAACGGTGACAGTGATGACTTGATCTCAATAGGCACAATTGGCCTAATCAAGGCAATTTCGACCTTCGACCAGTCCAAAGGTACCAGGCTTGCCACATATGCCGCCCGATGTATCGAGAATGAAATATTGATGCAAATAAGATCTACGAAAAAGATACAAAACGAGGTGTCTCTCCATGATCCAATCGGAGTTGACCGTGAGGGCAACGAAATTACACTGATAGACGTAATCGGCAGTGAGACGGAATCCGTTATTGATGAGGTAGAATTGAAAATTCAAGTAAAGCGTCTTTATAATAAAATGAAATCTGTACTGAAAAATCGTGAGAAAACTGTATTGGAGCTTCGCTACGGTCTTGTGAATGGGGCAAGTAAAACACAGCGGGAAATCGCTGGCATGTTGGGCATATCGCGCTCATATGTATCTCGTATTGAGAAGAAAGCGATTAAAAAACTGAGCAAGGAACTGGAACCCTACAAGGAGAACTAGCCAGGCGGGGCGCATCAAAAACTATATCTTGATGTGCCCTTCCGTTTATAACGATTCATTTGAGCCGTTTTGCAGCTAAAGGCAATCTTTAACCAAACTAACAGCCTCGTCGATATGCTGGGGCAGCGTAGTATTTTTTACCCCTGTTATCTGAATATTGCAGCGATTAGTCGGTATAAGCATCTTTTTAGCCGGGCTTTCGGCAATCGCCCTTGCCATAGCAGGTGTTAGCTCGCCCATCATGGAATTAGCTGCAACGATACCAATAGCTCCAATAATAATCTGCACCTTATCAGAATTGAAAACTATAGCATTCTCCCCTGTTGCTCCCTCATCTGCACCGGCTTTAAGCATGGCGGAGGTGGCAAGCACATTGGTGCCCAGAGCAATAATCTCAACCGATTTACCAAGCTCAGCCCTAAGATTCTCAACAATTGCCTTTCCAATGCCGCCGCCCTGCCCGTCTACAACTGCAATACGCATAATATCCCTCCATATCTAAGCTTTGATTTCTCCAGCCTTCTGTAGGGAAAACTTGGTTATCCCCGGGCCAACCAATTCATAAATCAGCGTCGCGCTGAGCACTACCGTTCGGATGGTTTGAGCATACTCTGGAACCATTCTGGAAGCCAACAGCGTTAATCCAATGGCTACACCCGCCTGAGGAACCAGCGTAAAACCAATGTACTTCCTGATAGCTTCCTCGGCTTTCATTATAGCCGCACCAATATATGCACCTGCTACCTTGCCTATAACCCTGGTGATTATATAGAGAATACCGATTAGGCCAACACTTGGTAAAATCGAAACGTCAAGCCCCATGCCCGAAACAACAAAGAACATTACATAAATAGGTGCCGTAACGCTATCTGAAAGCTTAAGTATTGATTCTGCTTCTTTACTTGCATTAACCAACATAGCACTCATGCTCATACACAAAAGGAGCGATGAAAGTCCCAGCATTGTCGCAAGGGATGAACCGAGAAATATGAAAGCCATTATTATAATCAACCGATTGGAAGCCTTCTTAAAATAGCGCAGGGGCAGTACAAACAGGAAACCAAGTAGGAACCCCAAAAGAATGGATCCGATTATCTCCGCCACCGGCATAATAATCGCCAAAATCACAGAGCTTTCACCGGGATGCTGAAGTATATTAACAATGGCAGCCGCTAAGCCAAATGCTATAAGAGCGACAGCATCATCCAATGCAACAACCGTCAGCAATGTGCTTGTCACAGGTCCCTTGGCCTTAAATTGTCTTATAACCATGACGGTCGCAGCAGGAGCTGTAGCAGCAGCAATAGCACCCAGCAGCAGCGCCAGCTCAATATCAAAACCGAAAATGAGCAGTACCACTGTCACAAGTATAGACGCCGTTAATGCTTCGAAAAGGGCTATAACTATCGGAAGCATTCCTGCTTTCTTTAGATAAGACAGTTTAAATTCGGAACCAATGGAAAAGGCAATGAACCCCAATGCCATTTCAGATACCAGTTCCAGTCCTTCGACCAAATCCAGCGGAATTAACTTGAATACATAGGGTCCAATCAGCAATCCTGCAATCAGATATCCAGTTACATTAGGCAGCCGTATTTGCTTTACGACACGCCCAAAAATAAGCCCTGCGAAAAGAATCAGCGCCAGATAAAACAATGTATTCATTTGCATTCTATAGTTCAACTCCTTCTGCACTGAGAACCGGCAATGTGAATAAAACCGCAGAATCCGGCTGGGACAGATCCCCAACTACCTGGCGAATAATTTGCTTTACTGCTTCGACTTTCTCGTCCTTCAAAACCATAAATATTGTTCTACTCTCTTTACGTTCCGGATTAATAAAAGCATAGATCGACCCAAATATCGGGTAATCTTCACTATTTTTAGCAAGCTCTCTGACCATGCCCGTGCTGTTGAGAATGGTAGCACCGCAAATGCCATTCTCCATCAGCTTTTCCAGCAGATCATCTAGCAATTCAACCTTATTGAGTACCAATAACAAAAACTGCATACTTCATCTCTCCTGTAGATAATATTCAATGAGCGCTTGCGCGAATTGTGCGGCAAACCGCGTTTTTGCAAAGCAAAATACACTGCGGGCGCTTTAGCGCCTTCCTCAAGCGTTTTGTGTGTATCGTGCCGCTAGCATTTTACCAAATGTCCTTCAAGGGGGATTGAACCCACCATTGAAATAAGAATCTATCTATCCCCCGACAGGCGTTTTTTAGCCTGAAGGGCTAAAAATACGCTCTGAGGCGGAGGTCTTAGGAGCATCCGATAAATGCAATATCAAGTATAACGCTAAATGAGCTGTTGTGCAAATGCAAACTGAATTAAGATAGTATTAAGTAAAAAAGGCGCCGCAAGTAGAAATGCATAAACAGTTCGCTGCTAATACCCCTTCTCCAGCATTGCCTTCGCGATTTCCGCGAATACCGGCGCCGCCACCTTGCCGCCGAGGCGACCGTTTTCGACAAATACGGCTATGGAATACCGGGGAGCTGTTGCTGGAAAATAGCCGGCAAACCAGGCATGTACCGCATTGCCATAGCCGGTTTCTGCGCTGCCTGTTTTCCCTCCAGCGCCGCCATGGTAGCCCATGATAGCCCGTGTTCCGGTGCCGTAGGAGGTCACAGCCTCCATCAGCCTGCATACCTTGTCGGCTGTTCTTTTGGAGATTATTCGTTTGCCCTCATCTACCCTGACCTTCCTTACGACCTCGCCTTCGCCGTTAACAATGGAATCAACAATATTTATCCTGTTCTTGATTCCACCATTGGCCACCGTCGCGACCATATCTGCCACCTGCACCGGTGTTGCCAGAAGCACTCCCTGACCTATTGCCAGGTTAGCAATGTCCGCCTGGCTGTAGCTGTCATCTGTTTGTTGAAGGCTGCCCTTTGCCTCATATATGCCTTGCTCTGATAAACCTGTATAGCTTCCCAGTTCAAACCTCTGAGCCATCTCGATAAGGTTTT
>JAAYBT010000075.1 GCA_012730015.1 Clostridiaceae bacterium | reverse complement strand
TATGTACTTGCTTACATGCTCACGCAGGCTTATGTTTGTCCAGCTGTTGATGCTTTCCTCCTTCATCTGCTTATCATCAGCCCCCTCCAGTATCAATACAAACTCTCCCCTCGGAGACTCCACATTGTACTTTTCTATGGCTTCATCCACAGTGATGCGGCATACCTCCTCAAATCTTTTGGTCAACTCCCTTGCCAGAACAATTTGTCTGTTACCGAAAGCATCCCTGAGATCCTTCAGCGTACGCACGAGCTTATGGGGTGCCTCATATAAAATAAGCGTTCTTGTATCATTCTTTATGGATTTAAGTCTTTCATTGCGTAATTTCTTGTTCACAGGCAAAAAGCCTTCAAAGGCGAACCTTCCTGTGGGAAGTCCGGATAGCACCAGTCCCATCACAGCAGCCGTAGCCCCCGGCACCATCGTTAGCCTTACATCATGCTCCAGGGCAAGCTTGATTATATCCTCACCCGGATCAGAAATGCCCGGAGAGCCTGCATCCGATACCAAGGCAATGTCCTTGCCCGAAAGGAGCTGCTCTATGAGATATTTACCCTTTTCAATCTTATTGTGCTCATAGTAGCTGACTAAGTTGTTTTTGATTTCAAAATGATTTAGAAGCTTTATCGTTTGTCTCGTATCCTCCGCCGCGATTATGTCAACTTCCTGCAAGATTCTCAGCGCGCGCAGAGTTATATCCTCCAGATTGCCTATTGGCGTTGCCACAATGTATAATGTTCCTGATTTATTCAAATCTCCTCGCCTCTCATGCTTATTGGGACCGTCTTGTCCCTGTTGTATATCTGATCTATTTCATCTGAGTAATTGCCGAGAGTATCGTAAATATAGAGCGGCTCCTGAACCCTCAGCTCGGGATTGCCCTGCCTTGCCCCGCCTATCAAGACCAGATTGGGCTTTTTCCCCGGCGAAGGATGAACAAGCTTAAGCCACTTAGGTTCGATGGCGTAATGACGCATTTGGCAAATAACGTCCACAAGCCGCTGTGGTCTGTGAATCATTGTAAATTTACCCCCGGGACGCAAGAGCTTCGAGGCTGTTGAAACAACATCTTCGAGGGTGCATAGAATTTCGTGCCTTGATATAGCTTTTGCATCATCAGGATTGAGTAACCCTCCCCCTCTTTCCATATAAGGAGGATTGGACACAACCGCGTCAAAGCTCGACATACCGAAAAGCTTAACCGCTTGCTTAATATCTCCATGCACAATACTCACTTGGTCTGTCAGCTCGTTTAATATAACGCTGCGCTTGGCCATTTCCGCCATTTCCGGCTGTATTTCAAGCCCGACGACTTCCCTGGGCCCCTTCTTTGCTGCAATTAGTACAGCGATAATACCCGTCCCCGTACCAAGGTCAATCACTCTGCTATTTTTTGATACATCCGCAAAATGCGAAAGGAGCACCGCGTCCACTCCAAAGCAAAAACCATCCCTTTTTTGCAGAAGCTTCAGGCCTTTATATTGTAGATCATCAAGCCTCTCGTTTTCATGGATATCAATATTCACAAGCAGACCCTCCTAAAGAGCTAAATTCAATGAGCACTTGCGCGAATTGTACGCCAAACCGCGTTTTTGCGAAGCAAAATACGCTGCGGGCGCTTTAGCGCCTTCCTGCCATAAAATTAAAATAAGAGGCCCTGCCTCAGCTAAATGCCGATGCCTGACCTCTTATATACCCTACAAATCTTACTCCGGCTTTGGTGCATCCACCGGACAAACATTAGCGCATGCTCCGCATTCAATGCATTCCTCTGCATCTATTTCATACTTGCTTTCACCTGAGGTAATACATGAAACCGGGCATTCGGATTCACAGGCCCCACAGCTGATGCAATCATCATTGATAAAATAAGCCATTCTAACTCCCCTCCTTGACCATTTTTCTAGTAGATCCTTACTCTGACCTCTTATTAATAGTTCAAGTTTGCTTCAATTAGAATCAAACCGATATTATTTTACCACCAAAGCACTACAATGAAAACACCTTTTTGCAAAGTATTTCAATTTAACCAATTGAAGTGTGAGCTTCAATCTGCCTGTACGGCAGTGATATCAGGTCGCAGCAGGTCATCGTCAGTCTTCAAGAGCCTTCAGCTCTTCGTCCTCGGGAACCGAATCATCATGAGTCGATATATCCTTTATAACCTTGACCTCATCCATCCTGAAGGCTACCAGGTCAGTATCGTTTCCCTTGTCCAGTCTGACTTTAACGGTTTCCTTAATCAAATAGGTCTCAAATACTACGCCTTGCCCCTCCGGAGTCTCAACAATGGCGCCAGTTTTAGGAGCCTTTCTGATAATCTGCTCGTAGGCGTCCTGTTCGTATTTCAGGCAACACATCAGCCTGCCACAGGCACCGGATATCTTCGTCGGATTCAATGAAAGGCCTTGCTCCTTAGCCATTTTTATGGAAACAGGCTGGAATTCTCCCAGATAGGAATTGCAGCAAAGCACCCGCCCGCAAATACCTATGCCACCCATCATTTTAGCCTCATCTCTGACGCCAATCTGCCTAAGCTCTATTCGCGTCTTAAATACGGCTGCCAAATCCTTTACAAGCTCTCTGAAATCCACTCTGCCGTCTGCCGTAAAATAGAATAAAATCTTGTTATTATCAAATGTGTATTCCACATCAATTAACTTCATTTCAAGCTGATGTTCCTTGATTTTCTCAAGACAGGTCGCAAAGGCTTCCTTCTCACTCCTGCAGTTTTCCTCAGCATGCTTGATATCGTCTTGAGTCGCTATCCTCATCACTTTTTTAAGTGGTGCAACAATCTCTTCGTCTCTCACTTCACGGGTATTGATTACCGCCTCACCTAGCTCAACGCCTCTTGCAGTCTCAACTATTACATTTGTACCAGTATCTATATCAAATTGATCAGGGTCAAAATAGTATACCTTTCCGGCCTTTTTGAACCTGACGCCAACCACCTTTACCATTAATAAACCTCCCGTAGCTTGATTAACATATTATCTATCGCAAGCTGATAATTAGCATTCTGCTTCAACGCTCTACGAACTTCTCCTATGGCCTCGATATCGCTCACAAGCCCACTGCCACAGCATGTTCGGGCATTATTCTTTATCATAACCTTTTTGTCCGAATTAATCAACATATTTTCATTTCCAGTCTCACACATTACCAGTAAGTCTCTATAGTATAGCTGCATTATGTCCAAAAGCAGGTCGGCGTTATCTCTCTCATCTTCCAAAAAGGCTGTGTAGTCCAAAATCTCCTGAGTTCTTCCCTTTGCAATACCGGGCAGTAGTTCAAATAACCTGTTGCGCAGCCTGCTAAAGTCACTCGAACCAGCCAACTCAAGTGCTGTTCCGATATTACCGTCGCAATAGTCCGCAGCCAGCTCTATTAAAGCATTCTCACTCCCCAATCTCTCGGTTAGGGCTTGAGAAACCTGCGCATGGGTATATCTCTTGAATTGGAGATGCTGCGCTCTTGAGCGTATGGTTTCCAGGAGCTTCTCATAGTTGTCTGCCAGTAAAATTACAACAACATAATGAGGTGGCTCCTCAAAGGTTTTGAGCAGACAGCTTTGTGCCTGATCAGTCATTTTTACAGCATCCTCAACAATATAAACCTTTCGTTTGGAATACATAGGCCTGATGGCAACATCGCTTTGTATCTCACGAATACGGTCAACACCGATACTTAACTCCTCTTGTATTGCAATTGTATGAAAGTCAGGATTTGATTCATTTTCAAAAAGCATGCATGCCTTGCACCTTCCACACATAGCGCCTGCTTGTGGATTTTCACACAGCAAAATACCGGCAAAAATATGGGCTATCGTTTTCTTGCCCATACCAGCCGGACCGGAAAATATATATGCATGTCCAACTCTATCTTCTACCAGCTGTCTTTTCAAGTTGCCTATGATTTCCTGCTGGCCTATGATGCCGCTAAAATCCACATCAATCTCCTATTCTTGACTGCCGTAATGCCTCATAGGACATTTCAGCTACATAAACAAGTCCAGTATTAGCCCCCTGATGTCGTCCAACCGCTTGAGCAGGCCAATGTTATTCTTCTCTCCGCTCAAGATATCCTCAGTAAGCTGATCCAGTTCGACGTTTATGTTCTTGATAATAGCATAGACCTTACGTCTGCCTCTTCTGTCGAGCATGCTTTTCTTGGAGAACTTTTTGGAATTACCGAGGGCGAGCTCAAGAAACTCGGAAATCAGTCTCTTGTATACCTTAAGCTCTCTGATATCCACTCTTTTTGCCAATACGTCACCCTGGCTTATTATATCCCTAACAAGCCTTTCCAGATGCATTTCATAATTACTATCCTCCGCCTTCACGAGCTGGTTTCGGAAGTCAGCATTCCCAGCCGTATTGACTTTTTTATCATCTCTTGCGGGCAACCCTAAAATACCCGAAGAACCGCTTTGCGTCTCACTTACCTTCAAGGTACACCTCCCGCCGCCAAACCTCGCGGATCAGACATTACACCTTCTCAAAGTGATTAACATCCAATACGAATATGGTAGCTCCTCCAACTACAACCTCTACCGGATAAGGGATAAACATACCACCCATGCCATTAGGGGTCATACTTGAATTGATTACCTGCTTTCTGCTCTTTGACTTTTTCTTGATAACTTCAATCACCGTATCAAGGTTTTCTTCTTCGATACCTACAAGCAAAGTCGTGTTCCCTGCCTTAAGAAAGCCTCCCGACGAACAAAGTTTGGTTACGCTGAACCCATTTTTGTTCAGCTCCTCCATAACCTTTGGGCCATCTTCATCATGAACAATAGCAAATACAAGCTTCATTAACATAACCTCCCCCTTAAAAAAAATTGTCTATTCTAAACCGATTTAATAAAACCAAGGGCTGAATCAATTTGCCTTCTGACATCCTTCCAGACATCCTCAGCGGGCTTCGACGCATCAATCGTTTTGATCCTTCGCGGGTATCTTCTGGCCAGCTCCCTATATCCATCGTAAACCTTCCTATGAAAAACCATATCCTCATTTTCGATCCTATCGCTTCCGGTTGCCTCAATTCTTCTCTTCAAACCTATCTCGGGAGCTAAATCAAAAAAGAATGTAATGTCGGGCATAATTCCGCCTATAGCTATGTCCGTAACCTTCATTAATAAGCCAAAGTCAATCCCTCTGCCAAAGCCCTGATATGCATAAAAAGAGTCGACATAGCGGTCACATATGATTGTAACGTTCTTTTCAATGGACGGCTTAATAAGCTGCTCCACCAATTGTGCCCGAGCAGCCGAATATAGCAG
>JAAYBT010000074.1 GCA_012730015.1 Clostridiaceae bacterium | reverse complement strand
TCCCACTCAATGGTTGCCGGCGGCTTTCCGGTGATATCATAAACAATTCTATTGATATGCTTTACCTCATTGACAATCCTGTTTGACACCTTCTCCAGCACATCATAGGGTATCCTTGCCCAGTCTGCCGTCATGAAATCAGTAGTGTTCACAGCCCGCAAAGCCAGCGTGTAATCATAGGTGCGTTCATTTCCGCTCACACCTACACTCCTCATTCCTGTAAGCACAGTGAAATACTGCCCTATGGACTTGTCAAGCCCTGCCTTTGCTATCTCCTCACGGAATATGTGGTCTGTATCTCGCAATAAATCAAGCTTTTCCCTGGTAATGTCCCCAATGACACGAATTGCCAGACCCGGCCCCGGAAAGGGCTGCCTCCAGACTATTTCAGCAGGTATGCCCAATACTTCTCCTGCTTTTCTCACTTCATCCTTGAAAAGATTGCGAAGCGGCTCGATGATTTCCTTGAAATCCACATAATCCGGCAAACCGCCAACATTATGGTGGCTCTTTATTACAGCCGCATTGCCCAGGCCGCTCTCTATGACGTCTGGATAGATAGTTCCCTGAACAAGGAAATCCACCTTACCGATTTTCTTGGCTTCCTCCTCGAATACTCTGATGAACTCCTCACCGATAATCTTTCTCTTTTTCTCCGGATCGATCACACCTTCAAGCCTCTTTAAAAACCTCGCTTCGGCATCGACCTTAATCAGATTTATATCAAACTTCTCCCTGAAAACCTGTTCAACCTGCTCCGCTTCGTATTTCCTCAACAGCCCATGGTCAACAAAAATGCATGTGAGCTGCTTACCCACTGCCTTGTGCATCATTACTGCCGCAACAGAGGAATCAACCCCTCCAGATAGTCCGCATAGTACCTTTCCCTCGCCAACCTTGTCTTTGATAGAGTCGATAGCATGCTCAACAAATTTGGACATGCCCCAGTCACCTCTAAAACGGCAAGTGTCATACAGGAAACTATTGAGCACCTGTGCGCCCTTTGTTGTCTTAATATCATCGGCGCTAAGCTGTAAATCGCAACAATTTCTCATTGAATTCTCCATTGAACATGCCTCACAGCAAATGCACAAAACCGGCACTCCCAGGCTGATTATCACATCAACACAGTGTAGAGCTCCACTATCCTTATCAGGTACCAATCCGCATGATAAAATGATGCCCTTTGGATTAAGTGCTTTTATTTTCTCAATCGAAGTATTGTATGAAAGGACTTCGCAATATACATTTGACCCCCTGACCTTTTTCGCTATTAGTTGGCTGTAGCGGCTACCAAAGTCAAGTATGAGAAGCAGTTCATTATTCATAATATATTTCTCCTGTCCGCGTATAGATTTATTTGCTTATTCAATTCAAGAATTTATTATAGCTAAGTTGCAAAAAAATGTATAGTGTACATAGTTAAAAAATTATAGATTTTTGGCTATAGTTTTTTGTCAAATTTTATATAAAGGCTCTATATCCCGAGGTGCCTTGCCGCATCCTGCGAAACTATTGTATATGCCTTCATCAGCGGTAGTCCATTGTCCTCAGCAATTTTCCTGCAATCCTCATACTCAGGAGAGGCTTTTTTG
>JAAYBT010000073.1 GCA_012730015.1 Clostridiaceae bacterium | reverse complement strand
TCTAAATAAAATGAGAATTCCATCCAAATTTACACTTGCCTGAACCCAAAATCTCTAGGTATAATGAAAGCAAGTTCCTATCCACCTTCTTATTTATCCACAAACTCCGATTCGTCTACGCCTTAAAAATAACCTTTTTTGGTATTTTGATAACATCTTTGCTGTACTTTTTTACCATGACAACTCCAGCAAGGGTCGACCCTCCTATGCCTAGAATCTTCTTAATTGTTTTGATTTTTTTATTGGCTTTGTCGTACTCATTCTCAGCCTTGTTCTTCTGTTTGCCCAGTTTTATCATCTTTAAACGCCTCCAGCAGTTGTTGTCCACTAAATTCTGCGGAAATGAAATCGTAACGGTGATTAGAAAGCTTTAAGTACTCAGTTTTCTTTGCTTCAATAAATCCTGTAGGATCTGAATACCACTCTTTGCTTAAGTCAAGCTCTGGATGCATATGACTGATGCTCTCAACCTTTTTTGTGTCAACAGATTTGAAAAATTTCTCCAGATGTTCAAACACGCTCGGCAGAGCATTTGGTTCGCCAATTACGATACTGGCACAGGCCATCAACTCATGTGCCGTCATCAGGAATTTGAAATACTCATTTATGTAGTCGACCTCTTGGTCTTTTCGTTTCTTATAATCACCATTGCATAAAAACATTTTGATATAAATGCCAATCTTATTTGATGGGACTTCGTCAAACTCACCTATCTTCCTAGACAAAGCTTTCTCCACGCTCTCTGTCCCTTCTGCAAGCAAGGGCATAGCGCCTTTGATGGTGTCAATTTGATTCTGTCTGTTATCCATCTTAGAGGCGAGTATTAACTGCCATCTTGCACCGTCGATCTTTGCAAACCGATCGTCAGCTTGTCCGGCCTCAATCTGTTTAATGCTGCTACTGACTTCCTGCAGTTCTGCAGCCATAGCAATTAACTGCTGATGTATTGCCATTTGTAATATGCCGCTAGAGATATTTTCGAACGTCTTCTTGTCATCGAATGTTTCCTTGGTTGCCGTTAAGTTTTTCATGAACTCATCTCGCCCATCGACTTTATGTGATACCGAAGCAAGAAGCTCACCAGTGCCAGCCTTTTTCGTAAGCCAACATTCTCCCGCCTTTATGCCTTTTTCGATTTCCTTAGGAATATTGAGGATATACCTCTCGTTTTCAACTAAAACATTCTTAATGTTTTCTACAACATGTAAACCCTGTAAGATTTCCGCAAGGATGCCTTTTACTCGTGGTGCTTCCATCTGTGTTAAGTCAAGGCTAATAACCTGGATTCCTTCTGGTGATTCACCATTTTCTACTATTTTATTTCCACCTTTATTAACAAGATCTTTTGGCATTATTGGCCCTCCGTATGAAACTATTCTTTACCTTGGAACCATGTTGTCAACATACACAAAATGTACCACGTATATAAGCAAATAAATTCTTGATAATTTGTTCAGAATATATAATGTTCAATATTTTAAGTTAGTAATAATGTAAAACATTTATTTCTGCCATCATCTTTTTCTTTGTGCCACTCGGAGTAAATAACCAACATACTCGGAAGAGGTATTCAATATTGATTATTGATTTGATACGATACTTGGAAGTTTAATTAGCTCAAAATATATATGGAAGTTTCTCCTTCTTGTTTGCTTTTATTATATATCGAAATTATTCACTCCGCAACAGTCCAGAAATTCATACTCAAATATTCCACCTTACATCACAATTCTTATTATTAGACGTAGTACATACTCATATAATTCTGTACAGAAAGATATTTATCACCGCAAATTTGTGTAAAAATTTTTCCCATTCAACTCAGATTCAACTTTTTTGAAAATCCATCTTTGTCCCAGATAAAATAAAAACCCTTGGAACTCAGTGTTCTCAAGGATTCTTATTGGTGAGCCATCCGCGATTCGAACGCGGGACACCTTGATTAAAAGTCAAGTGCTCTGCCGACTGAGCTAATGGCCCATATATAATTGTTTGCAGTCCTGCTACGATAAAATATACCTTGCTGATATCGGCAATACAAATATATATCATACAGTAACAATTAATCTTTTGTCAACCGGAAAAATTCTTCATCTCTTCTCCATGGTTAAATCCTAATCTATTTGCTATACAAAAAGCACTCTCCATGCGCCATTATGTGATACTTCATATCCTTATGGAATCTGTAAATATAATCAGCAAGGACAGCGGGATTTTCAGAATTGCCCGCAAACAGGTCGAAATGCATTGGTATAAGCATGTCAGCTCCAATAGCTTCTGCAAGGCCGGCTGCGTCCCTGGCATTCATATTTCCTATTATTCCTTCAGCGCGCCGTCTAAAGTCAGCGCCGTTTATTGGGAGAAATGCTACATCAATGTCAAATGGCTTAAGCATTTCGGCCATATCCTCAGTTTCTACTGAATCTCCCGAATGGAATATCGTAATATCTCCCAGTCGGATAAGGTAACCCAGGCATGTATATTCGCCCTTCTCATTTCTCTCATACTGCTCATGAGCCACCGGTATCGGGATAACCGTGATATCATTAGCCAGTCTGAGCTCTTCAAAAGCCCTTGCCTTCTCTACCCTATTCTCATTAATTCCACGGTCCAACAAGACCCTTGCACATGGCGCAGGCACTATAAAACGGGCTTTAGGAGATCTGACACTCATTGGATATAAGGTATCAATATCAATATGATCTATATGGTCATGTGTACCGAATGCAAAGTCAACGCAGTCGATCTCATCCGGAGCAAATGGCGGAGCATACTGTCTCATGCTCGTCCCATCATTATCGTATAAGTCCGTAAAAAACGGATCTAACCACAAAATCCTATTTCTATACTTTAATGCAAAGCTTTCCTGCGCAAGGAACCAAATACCCAGAACATCATCTGCCAGTACCTTATTACGGATCTCCTCCAGCAATTCTTCTCCGCATTTATACCATCTGTTTTGCATTGAATCTACCTCCACATACATACTCTCATAGTTCTGAAGTTGTTGGAACAATTAGTCTGCAGTAATGCCTTCATAAAGCTCTTGGAGCCAGTGGGAAAAATGGCGCAATCAAGTAAAGGTTCATGCCCTGTAAAATAATTTAAGATATATTCTCTGAAAAATCAATTAGACTGCAAACATATATGCAGTCTAATGCTGTCTAAAATGCGGCACCTAGTCCTATACTAAATTATTCTCCCTTTGATTCCAGGTAGTCATTCAATTCCTTAACAATCTTGTCAACGTCTATGCCATGTATCGCACATGCATCTTCCAGGCTTTCTCCCGATGCTGAAGGGCAGCCAAGACAATGCATCCCAATGTTAAGCAATATCGGCACGGTGCCCTTGTCCAGCTTCAAAATATCAGAAATGATCATATCCTTTGTTACTCTTGCCATAATAATATCCTCCTCATTTTTATAAACTTTTTTACGAATCGCAATTAGCAGTTCAATTAGCAGATATAAAATTCCAATCTATTATATACTATTATCAACATAAAATATACCCCTCTTTTACCGGGCATTTTGCGATGTCACATGTTTTAAGTCCCGCAGCACAATATTTTGCGGGTATATATGAAAGTATATCACTAAAAGTATGTAACTATATATTGCATGGCTAAGTTCTAATAGGTTACACCGCAAAAGCCTTTACTGCTAACTTTTTACGTTTTATGTTCTCACCGGTAAACAATCACCGGCAAGCATTCTTCATAATCCGGAATTTCTCCTTACCGATTTGGTACAAATCGTTACCTGCGCAGTCAATGACAACGGTGGCGGGAAAATTTTTTACCGTTAGTTTTCTTAGTGCTTCCGTACCCAATTCATGGAAAGCGGTAATTTCCTCGGCAATAATACATCTTGAAAGCAGTGCTCCTGCTCCTCCTAAAGCTCCAAAATAAACGGCCCCGCTTCCTATCATTGCATCAATTACCTGTTTGCTCCTAAGCCCTTTCCCTATCATTCCGGTGAGTCCAAGCTCTATCAATGAAGGAGCATATGCGTCCATCCTGCCGCTGGTGGTAGGGCCAGCAGATCCAATAATGCTCCCCGGCCTTGCCGGACATGGCCCCACATAATAAATGATCTGGTCTTTTATATCAAAGGGAAGCTCCTTGCCTTCATCCAGCATCTCAATCATCTTTCTGTGGGCGGCATCCCTCGCGGCATATATGATACCGTTAATTTCTACTGCATCCCCCACCTTAAGCCTTCTTGCGGCTTCCCTTGTAAAAGGCGTTTCAATTCTGATTTTTTTATTCACGGATACCCCCCTATTGCGAAGAATCATCCCCTGCCCCTTACAATACTGCTTCCGCGTGCCTTGTGACATGGCAGCCCATATTGAGCGCCACCGGAAGCCCTGCAATATGCGTCGGATACACCTCTATGTTCACTGCCATGGCAGTAAGTCTACCCCCCAAGCCCGCCGGCCCGATTCCAAGTCTATTCACACGACCCAGCATTTCTTCCTCCAGCTTGCCGATGTCCTTATCGCTATTTCGCACATTAACAGGACGAAGCAGTGCCTTCTTGGCGAGAATCGCCGCCTTTTCCATCGTACCGCCTATCCCTACACCGACTATAACCGGCGGACAGGGATTCGGTCCGGCCTTTTCGACCATCTCTTCAATAAAGGCTTTCACACCCTCCTCACCATCGGATGGCTTAAGCATCCTGACTCCGCTCATATTCTCACTGCCAAAGCCCTTTGGAGCCACTGTTATCTTTAGGCTGTCACCTTCTACTATATTATAGTGAATTACCGCGGGGGTATTGTCACCGGTATTAACTCTTTTGAGTGGGCTTGATACAACAGACTTCCTTAAAAAGCCCTTCCCATAACCTCTCCTGACGCCCTCATTCACAGCCTCTTCGAGACTACCGCCTGTCACATGTACATCCTGTCCGATATCAATAAAGACAACAGCCATGCCTGTATCCTGGCATATGGCTACTCTCTCAAGCGAAGCAATATTTGCGTTCTCCACAAGCTGCGATAGCAATACTCTACCTGTTTCGGACTCCTCGTTGCAGGCGCCATTTTTGAGAGCATCCAGAATATCACTGCTCAGGTCATAATTAGCCTTCATGCAGAGCTGTTCAACAGCATCAGAAATTTGCGAAATATTGATTTCCTTCATTAAAACCCCCGTCAGCATTGCATCTGAAAGGCCTACAACGCCTGCATAATGACAACAAACATTTCCCATACACCAGTACTTTACCATAATAAAGGAATCCCTTTAAAAATGCAAGTTCACAGAAAATTCAAATGTTCAAATAAGACTTTTTCCTGCCGCTTTGGTATAATTAAAGGGAATGATAATAACAAATATCACAGACCGTGTAGAGAAGCAACTAATGAAGAGAGGTCTTTTATGGAATCCAGGAATATTCTTGTGTGCGTTACACAGCAGAAAACCTGTGAACGCTTGATAAATGAAGCTAATAACCTGTTAAGCGAGTATAAGGGCAACCTTTATGTGATTAACGTAGTGAAAAACGATCTTAACTTCCTTGATAGTACAGTCGAATCCGAGGCTCTTGAGTATCTTTTTGGCATTTCAAAAAGCATTGGAGCAAATCTTTCCGTTCTCAAATCCGATGATATTGAAGGGACCATAGCACAATATGCAGCTGATAATGATATAAGCTGTATCATTCTTGGGAAATCCCATTCGGAGAAAAAGGAAAATCACTTTGTAAGGAAGCTAAAATCGGTGCTGAATAATGACATAGAAATAAGAATTTTGTCTTAAATAAGCACATATAGTCTTAAATACATATATGATGTAGTCCTAAATGACTAAATTATTCTGAAAGGCTTGACTTTAGGGCACTTTCGTTATAAAATAATGTCGAATTCCAAATATAGGAGGTTGTTTTATGAACAAAACAGATTTAATCAATTCGATCGCCTCAAAGTCAGGTTTAAACAAGAAAAACAGCGAAGCTGCACTCAACGCATTCATTGACTCAGTACAAGAAGCATTAAAAGGTGGAGACAAGGTTGTATTGGTAGGTTTCGGTACCTTTGAAGTAAGAAAAAGAGCAGCACGCAAGGGCAGAAACCCTCAGACAAAGAAGGAAATCATGATCCCAGCATCAAAAGCTCCTGTTTTCAAAGCCGGAAAGGGTTTGAAGGATACAGTAAACAAGAAGAAATAAGATAATTATGCTTAAGAAAAAGGCAGCCAAAAGGCGGCCTTTTTTTTTGCCGGCGTACAGTGTCAAAGATTAACTCGACTGCATAATACCTTTCACTCTATTAGCTAAATAACTGATTACCTGTGAATTGCCGGGTTTTTTACCGGCACAGGATATGGCGATAATATCCTGGCCTCGACTGTCGGCATTCTTAGTCTTGTTCCAGGCACTGTTGATTGCGCAGCGTATCGACCTATCAATGTTCTTTGGAGTCGTATTAAACTTGCTTGCTAATTGGGGATAAACAAGCTTGGTTATTGAATTTAGCGTGGCTGGACGATTTATCGACAGTATTACAGCCTCGGCCAGATAACGATAACCAGCTATATTAGGCGTAATTCCCATTCTTTTTATCAGAGTTGCCACAATCTGCTCAGGGCTGTTCACATTCTCACCCGGCACACTGGTAGCCTCAGCTTTTATATACGGCTTCTTTTCCCCAGAGCGCAGGTCGTATAGTTGCCTGATATGTGAAACCAGCATTTCAGGATCAAAGGGCTTCATAATGTAGTAATCTGCGCCCAGTTCAACCGCTGTCCGCACAGTATTGTCCTTCCCTATTGCCGTCAAAACTATTGAAATCGGCCGCTGTGAGGAATTCATTAACGCCATCTCCTCCAAAACACCTAGCCCGTCCAGCTGAGGCATAATAATGTCCAGTACTACAATATCAGGCGACAGCTCCTTTATCATATCAAGTGTTTCGCGGCCATTACTGGCGATGCCCTTTACAAGCATATCTCCGGTTCCGTCAATATACTCCTTGAGTAGCTCGCATAAATCCGTATTATCATCAGCGATGAGTATAGAAATCAAATCAGCCATTTATTATCTCCTGCACAATTTTTTCTGGTGCCTTTCCGGCACAATATACGGTGTAGTCCGCATACTTTGTATACAAAGGATCACGTTCTTCGAAGAGCTGTGCCAGGGCTTGTCCATCGCTCCTTGCAAGCTTTCTTCCCGAATCAAACCGCTTTTCCAGTACATCCGGATCCTGCCTTAGATAAATCACCCTGCCCAAATCCTTTAGGTATTCCATTAGGTCACTGCTGTTTATAACTCCGCCGCCCGTTGCGATGATGCAACCCTCTGGCTTTATGGACAATATCACTTCTTTTTGTATTCTCAGGAATTCCTCAACCCCGTCTTCCGCAACAATGTCCCTCGGTGAACGCCCGTCGCTCGATGTAATTCGCTCATCCGTATCTACATAACATAACCCCAGCCCTTCAGCCAAAAGGGGACCAACCGTGCTCTTGCCGGCTCCCGGCATTCCAATCAGTATGATAATGCCCTTGCCTTCTGCATCCGGATTGGCAGCGGCATACGATGCTTTACCGGAATCAGTTATGTCGGCCAGCCCTGGCTGCGAGCAAGCTATCCCTTTGTGTTCATGTTCTCTCATAGCTTATCCCACCCCGGATCAATAACTGAGCTTATACTCTTATATCCCTCAGCCATATATATTGCATCCAACAGTGCAATCCTCATCATTGCTTCACAGACAGGATATATTCTGGCACAAATGGTTGGATCGCTTCTGGAGGCAAATACATGATCGATACTCTTACGCTTTGTTATATCAACTGTGGACTGCTGCTGCAATATTGTCGGCGTGGGCTTGCATGCTATTCTAAGCCTTATTTCTTCGCCGTTGGAAATACCTCCAAGCAAACCACCGGCGCGATTTGTCCTAAATCGTATTTTACCTGTTTCCTCGTCAAAATAGGGCGTATCATTGGACTGCGAGCCTGTCATTGCGGCATGCTTAAATCCCTCACCGAACTCTATTCCCTTTACGCCGCCGATAGACATCATGGCATGGGCGATGGTCGCGCTAAGCTTATCGAACACAGGCTCACCAAGACCTGCCGGAACACCAACTGCTACGACCTCCACAATCCCTCCACAGGAATCATTTGCGGCTTTAACTTTCTCCAGATCCTCAATCATCTCTTGCGCCTTGTGTAAATCCGGGCAATTCAACTCATTTTTTCTGTAGTTTGCCTTTGCTGTCTCATATGTTACCGGAGCAGCCTTTATTCCGTGGGACTCTACTACATATGCAATTACGTCAATACCCATTTTGTCCAGAATCAACTTGGCCACTGCACCGCCGGCGACCCTGGCAACCGTTTCTCGTGCAGATGCACGGCCTGCCCCTGCCCAGTCGTAGTAGCGCCCATACTTTTTGTAGTAGGTATAGGATGCCTGCCCCGGTCGGACCAGATTTTTGTTCTCCTTGTGTTGCCTAATATGTACATCCTCGATGTCACTGTTGGGTATAATCATTCCAACCGGAGCGCCTGTGGATAAATCGTCCTCCATGACTCCGGAAAATATATAAACCCTATCTGCTTCCTTTCTGGGCGTGCTTACACTGGTGAGCCCCGGTCTACGCTTATCCAGCTCCTCGTGGATGGCCTGGGCTGTAATCTTCAATCCCGGAGGAACACCATCAATTATAACCATCTGCCCCCCATAAAGCTCCTGGGGTATTGCAGGATTCTTTCGAAATCCCCCGGCGTATGATTCTCCACTGGTGGTTATCCTAAAAGCTCTTCCAAATGTATTGCCAAGCATAGCATTACCTCCCGCCTTCCGATTCTTCTGTGATTATCGCAATATCTCCTCCGCATTCTTTAACAAGCTGGGGAAATGCAGGAAATGTAACATTCATGGCTTCAGCTGTTTCGATAAGAGTCTCTCCCTCTATATTCATGCCAGCAACTGCCAATGCCATTACAATCCTGTGATCATTATGGCCACTAACTGTGCAGCCCTTCATCGTGCTCCTCCTAATCACAAGACCGTCCGGGAGCTCTTCAATATCCGCGCCCATCTTCTTCAATTCTGAACACATCACACTAATTCTATCTGTCTCCTTCAATCTTGCCTGGGGGACGTTGACAAGGCGTGTCTCTCCCTCGGCAAAGCAGCCGGCAACTGCCATAGCAGGCAAAGCATCCGGCGTGGAATTCATATCTATCTCTATGCCCCTGAGTCCATTGCCCTTTATTACAATTCCATCACCTGTATGCCTGACGCTTGCACCCATTTCCTTTAGATAATCCAACACCCTTTTATCTCCCTGAGGATCGGTCATATCCAAATTCTTGAGAAGAAACTCTCCACCCGATATTGACGCGAGAACCATAAAAAAGGTTGCACTGGAAAAATCCCCGGGGATGTTAATATCAAATGGCTTGTAGCGCTGGCCTCCCTTGATGTATACGGTTTTAAAGCTGTCGTTGCTATATTCTATTCCCTGATTGTTAAGCCACCACATTGTCATCTCGACATAGGGGATTTCGTTCAATCTGGTAACGGTGATTTCAGTATCACTGTCCAGAAGAGGCGCATTTATCAATATGGATGAAAGGTATTGGGATGTAACGGCATCAAGCCGCGCCCTTCCTCCACCTAGCCGCCCCTTTACCACAACGGGGGCCATATCGTTGCCGCGTGTGGAATACACCTGTCCGCCCAATTGATTCATTGCGCTAATCAATGACCCCAGCGGTCTTCTTCGTATTTGCTCGTCGCCGGTAAAAACTGTGATACCATCTACCAGACCGGCAGTCATCATGGCAAAGCGGAGGGATGTACCGGAATTGCCCACATCGACAATATTTTCTGGTACTGCCGGACTCGAGCCAAAGCCATTGACTATGAAGCTATCTTCGGTGGTCTCAAACCTGGCGCCAAATGATTTGCATATTTCAAGACCCGAAAACGCATCCCCGGATAACAAGGGATTTCTTATAGTCGACAGTCCACCGGCAAGGCTCGCAATAAAAAGAGCCCTTATGGTATGGGACTTAGAACCAGGAACGCTCACAGCTCCTTGAGTCACAGATTTTCTAACCTTTAAAAGCATATTCTACACCCTTCCTACCGTTCTACATATTCTACATAAACTGAACAATTTCTATATCCCACAAAATGGCTATTCAAGATATTGCAGGCAACTATATATTAATATATGGCAACATTGCAAGTCAAACCTTTTTGTTATGGCTTTTGCCCAGCTAATTCTGACTTGCCCGGTCGGTATTGCTTAGTCGGGTTTGCTCAGCCGGGTTTGCCAAGACGGGTTTGCTCTCCTGAGATCTGCTCAGTCAGGTCAGTGACTTACTGCCACCACCTAAGAGGCGAGGTACTTCTTACTGCACAAGGTTTAATTTGTCTCTTGGAGGCGGCGGCCCGTAAAACTGGTAATAGTTGCACATAATCCTGCCGTTGTACAGCTTACGTTTCTTGTTGGCCTTGCGCCCAAATAGCTTCTCAAAATTCATATGCGAAGTAATGATGTAGAATGACCACGTGTCCAACCCCTTGAAAATGGCTCCCATTTCCCTGTAAAGCTTCTCGACATCCGGCATCTCACCCAGCCGCTCACCATAAGGCGGATTGCAAACGATAAAGCCATACTTGTATCTTGAGCTTATTTCCGAGACCGGCATGCGTTGGAGGTGAATATCATCCGCCACACCTGCCTGTGCTGCATGGTATCGGGCAAGGCTGAGCACATCCTTGTCGATGTCGGAGCCGTGTATCCTAAGGTCAGGAGTCCTCTTGGCCTTATCGGCAGCTTCCTCCCTGGCCTTCTTCCAAAGCTCAGGCGGTGTTTGCCACCAGCTCTCGGCAGTAAAGCTGCGCTTAGCTCCCGGGGCAATATTTCCCGCAATTAAAGCTGCTTCAATGGGAATAGTCCCTGAGCCGCAGAAGGGATCAATTAATGCCCTGTCAGGCTTCCATCTGCTTATCATCAACATGGCCGCCGCAATCGTCTCCTTCAGCGGGGCTTCGGAGACAAGGGTTCTATAGCCACGTTTATGCAGGCCCATACCGCTGGTATCAATCGTCAAAGTTGCCATATCCTTGAGCATGCCTACTTCTATCCTATATAGTGGCCCGGTCTCTTCGAACCACTCCTTTTTATACTTCAGCTTCATTTTCTCCACAACGGCCTTTTTAACAATAGCCTGACAGTCCGGGATGCTCGCAAGCTTTGAATCCACTGATTTCCCGTTAACCGGGAACTCGGCATTCTCAGGTAGCCAATCACCCCAGGGCAAGGCCTTTGTGCCCTCGAAAAGCTCATCAAAGGTCAGCGCCTTGAATTCGCCTACTTTTATCAAAACCCTTTCTGCGCTCCGCAGCCACAAATTCGCCCTGCAAATGGCCTCCTCATCACCGGCAAAGGTGACCCTGCCATTATCAACATGCTGATCAGTATACCCGAGCCAGCTCAGCTCCCTTGCGACAATTGCTTCCAGACCGAATATACAGGTCGCAATTAAATGCATTTTTGCCATACTTCCTCCTAAAACAGCCTTTTTCTATCGAAGGCTTTTACGATGTAACTGCCTATCTCAAATCCAATGATAATATAATCTACCCTTGCTTTCAAGGACATCTGCTATTTGAATCAATAAGTTTGATTTAATTAATTCGAATAGAGTATAATGAAAAAAGTAAGTAGCTATTGCGCCGGGAGGACATTATGAATAAAACGAAAACTAATTTTTTTGCGTGTGTTTACTATAGTATAAGCGGCTTTGACAAGTACAGGTTATTCCTTAGACACTCTGTGAGCAGGGCTGTAGTATACCTGCTTCTGGTTTCCATGCTTATTGCTCTGGTTGTCGGTATACCGGCCTGGATTGAATATAACGATATAGTCGACGAATTTTCCCTCAACATTGACACAATCATACCTGATTTTACATTAGACAACGGCAAGCTGGAGGTCAAAGGTGAAATGCCAATCATCTTAGGCAATGATACATATCCGGTAGTAATTGATACATCTTTGGATGCAGAGAATAAGATACTTAATCAATACGATATCGTAATGCTGATTACAAGTGATAGAATAATTCAAAAGAATTATGTGGACAAGGCAGACACCCCCCTGAGCATGTTACAGGGCTTGACACTTACAAGGGACAGCCTTGCTCAAACAATTCCTGTCATGAAGCCGGTAGGTATATTCGTATTTCTTATTATGGGAATCTTCTTTATCCTTGGCAAATTCATCAGCGCGCTTGTTATAAGCCTGATAGGCCGTGCGATTAATTCAGCCAAAAGGACCAATCTTAGCTATCAGAACATATTTAAAATAAGTGCTTATTCCATGACTCTGCCACTTCTGGTTTGTACGGCCTTGAATTTTATCCCGGCATACATACCCTTCGTCAGTGTCATATTCTATGCAATCGCATCTGTTTATGTGTACGGAGCGATTAACAACATCAGAAAAGAAATCGACAAGATGTCTCAGACGAGCCTTTAATTTGCCATTAAACAGCCTAATCAGCTTTCCTGCAACTAATATCCCTCGAGATATAAATACTATTTGAAAACTCAATACACTTCGTAAGCTTCACACATGGACACTGCCCAACAGGCAGTGTTTTTTGCATTAAATATGTCTATTAGTAAATGATAATGATTGAAATGATGAGCCCCTTTTAGAGTGGCACATTTTGCTATTAATATATTAGTGCATTGGAGGATAAATATGGATAAAATTCTATCATATTGGATTGAGACAACCCGGGACACCAACTACCCTCAGCTAGAAAGTGACATCGATGTTGATGTGGCAATCGTCGGAGGAGGTATTACCGGACTAACCACAGCATATTTGTTGAGCAAAGGAGGTGTCAAATTAGCCGTCATCGACGCAAACCGAATTGCAAAGGGCACATCAGGACATACTACTGCAAAGATTACGTCTCAGCATTCACTCAAATATGCCAAAACAATTAAGTCATTCGGAGAAGAAAAAGCGCTGCAATATGCACAAGCCAATGAAGCCGCCATTGATATGGTTGAGGAAATCGTTAAGGAGAACAATATCGACTGCGACTTCAAAAGAGTTCCGGCATATGTCTTTACACAGGAGGAGGACTATATTAAGAAGCTAGAGAATGAGACTTCTGCAGCTAAAAGCCTAAAGCTTCCTGCCGAATACACGGATAGGCTTGAGCTTCCCTTTAGCATAAAGGGTGCTGTAAAGTTCTCCGATCAGGCTCAGTTTCATCCCCGGAAGTATTTACTGGCACTGGCATCCATTATTAAGGAAAAGGGTTCACATATTTTTGAAAACACCCGCATTGTTGATGTTCAAGAAGGTGACCCCCATATCCTCGTAAGCGACGGCGGCAAACTAATACGTGCGAGCAGCGTAGTTCAGGCTACTCGCTATCCCTTCTTTGACACACCCGGACTCTATTTTTCCAGGCTTTATCCTGAACGCTCCTATTTGATTGGAATGCATATAGACGGAAGTCTCCCGGAGGGCATGTTCATCAATGCCGAGAGTCCTACTCGTACCCTGCGTATGCACACCAGTGACAATGACAGCCTGCTCCTTATTGGTGGAGAGAACCATAAGACAGGCCATGGGGATGATCTGCACAAGCATTATGAAAATGTGATGGATTTCGCCAACAGAAATTTCACTATTATCGATGCGCCCTACAAATGGTCTGCTCAGGACTATACCGCCATGGATGAAATACCAATAATAGGCTCTATGACCTCCGGGAAAAACAGCATATATGTAGCCACCGGCTATGAAAAATGGGGCATGAGTAACGGCACCGCCGCTGCAATGATAATTTCCGATCTAATCCTACATGGTGAAAGTCCATGGGAGCAGGTATACAGCCCATCCCGCTTCACACCTGTGGCATCTGCGAAAAACTTTATCATGGAAAATGCGGATGTGGCTAAAAACTACATTACCGGCAAGCTCAACACCCCAGATAATGAGATCGATATAGGAAGAGGTGAGGCAGTGATTACTGAGGTCGACGGCAATAAGGTTGGCATGTATCGGGATACGGACGGAAAGCGGCATATCGTCAGCACCACCTGCACACACATTGGCTGCGAACTTAAGTGGAACTCTGCCGAATTGTCCTGGGATTGCCCCTGTCACGGATCCAGATTCACCTACACAGGCGACATCATCGAAGGGCCGGCCCTTGAGAATATAAAACCAAACGAGACTTCTATATAATTCATCTGATTTTAACGTTGGTTACCGAATTGTGAGCTTTTATGCTTAAGATGATCCCCAGGAGCATAGTTGCGATAAGTAACAAAGCAGGATACTGGATGTGTGATAAAGGAAAGAAGGAATAATAGCTCTACGGAATAGCTCACCTCAGCCTTGTGATTATTTCGTAGAGCTTTTTGCTGTCCTTTTTTTTCATTTCAAAAACTAGCCCTTTCTCAAAACAGTGTAAGTTTTTTGGAGAATAGTAGAACTGCTCCTCCAAACAAGGCAAAATAAACGCAAGTGGCTCAGAAGTATTCCTGTTACGATTACTCCGTGCCACATGGGTTTCATAGTCCATTGGCATACTTTTCCTAATGGCGTTATAGAATATGGAAATACTCTCATTGCTGTTCAGGTGGAAGAAATAACCCTGCCGATAATCCCTGCCGCCCTCGCCATCTGGGTTTTCCTCCATATACCGTTCTATTTCGTCCATGACTGACTGCCTAAACTGATATGGAGGCGTGTTTTCTCTTGCCCTGTTTGCCGAATATGCCGCAAATAGCCCAACGACAACTACCAGAGCAAGTATTATGAGATGCCAATACTTTATTCTATGAAGCCTTTTCATTTTATTAGCTCCTCCTATCAAAGGTTTCTATCCGGCCTTTAGTCTCTTGGGTATACTGTATGGTACTCATTAAGCTCCACTGAGTTTCACGGTGCTAATTAATTCACTTGCTAAGCAGGCCATAAATGACCTCTTCGAAGTATTAGAATATTAGACGAAAGAATGTGCCATAAGTTTCAAATTCCTCGAATATTTCCCTATTAAATAGATAAATTGTAGCACAAAGCAGTGCATATTGCTTACAACCGATTGTGCAGCCACAATAAGCACCGATTATAGGATACCTGATATGCGATAATTCTTGATATGCGATAATTCTTGATATGCGATAATTCCTGATATGCGATAATACCTTCTTCTCGGTTTTTCGCAGCTGCTATACGCAGCTGTTCTACCCAGTTGTGCCGCTCAGCCGTTCTACTCCGCTGCTTTAGGAGACTGATCCTTCGGCTTCATTTTAACAGACATCAGTAGCTTATAATCCCGTAGATCGGCCTTGTTACAGATTCGGAACATCAGCCACCTGCCCATTTTCATGTAATCCTGAGCATTGTCATATTGGGCACGCATTTCAGGTGATAATTCGTTGCGTAAAATCACCATTTCTGCCTCATGCTTATAGCTGATGACCATAAAAACAGAAAAAGAGCCTTCTTCAGGATAGAGCGTACCAAATGACTGCCCGCTTCTTTGAAATTTAACATTCCAGCCAGGCTTGCCAGAGCATACACTGTAGGACATCTTAGGTTTTGCACCATATGCCCGATTCATGTAGTCAAAAAGAGAATCCCATAATCCTCTAGCTTCACCGCCGATATATTCTGCCATAGCTTCAAAGCTTGGCTGATTGATTTGCGGGTACATGTCTTTCCATTCCATATGCACAACCACCTTAATTCCAATATCCTATCATGGTTAACCTGACAACAGTATGTCAGGTTAGAAAATTACTCATGAAATTACTGCTTTTCAATACCACGACAATTGGGCTGAGAAGCTGCCAACTTGATATGGCAACTGTTATTGCTTCAGATGCTCTTCTCCATTTTCACATGCTCAATGCCTGCTTCC
>JAAYBT010000072.1 GCA_012730015.1 Clostridiaceae bacterium | reverse complement strand
TAACTATAATTTTCACGAAATCAGATGCATAAATCTACTTGACAACATATATAGTTATATCTATATTGTCAAGTATAGGCCTATCTGAAACTTGCCTAAATAGACCTTATGGAGAATAAGCAAATGAAAAACGGTGCCTGCTATACTGGGAATTATCCTAATCTCTTTAACGAAATCGGAATTACATCCGAAGAATGTGAAAAAAGGATTAATGAAACCTTTGAGACCATGTTTTTTGACCCCAATGAGCGCTTTTACTTTGAAAAGGGCAGCAATATGGGATATATGCTCGATACCGGCAACTATGATGCCCGCACCGAAGGTATGAGCTATGGAATGATGATGGCTGTGCAGATGGACAGAAAGGATATTTTTGACCGTCTGTGGCTCTTTTCCAAGACATACATGTACCAGAGAAAGGGGAAATATCAGGGCTATTTTGCATGGTCAGTGTCCCCGGATGGAGTAAAGAACTCCGAGGGACCTGCACCGGATGGTGAAGAGTACTATGCTATGGCGCTTTTCTTTGCATCAAAAAGATGGGGAGACGGCGACGCCCCCTTTGATTACAGCGAGCAGGCAAGAAGCATTCTAAGACATTGTATACATCAGTCAGAGATGGTTATTGGGGGCAGCCCAATGTGGAACAGCACAAACCACTATATAAAGTTTGTTCCTGAAGCACCATTTACGGATCCCTCCTACCACTTGCCACATTTTTATGAATTATTTGCGCAGTTGGCAGACAAATCGGACAGGCCCTTCTGGAAGAAGGCTGCCATCGAAAGCCGCAAATACCTGCAAATCGCATGCCACCCTCAGACAGGAATGGCCCCGGAATATGCCGAGTTTGATGGAACTGCCAAGCATCTGCATAACGAAGGACAGTTTTATTCTGATGCATACCGTGTAGCCATGAACATTGGCCTTGATGCTTCCTGGTTCGGAAGGGATGAAGCTCTTGGCAATATTGTCGACAATCTGCAAGCATTCTTCAGTGAGAACACCAAATTGGGCGACTACAATTCCTACATGCTCGATGGTACGCCCCTGGAGCAGCCAGCACTGCACCCAGTAGCTATCATAGCAACAAATGCAGCCGGCTCCCTCGCGGCGGCTGGCAAATACCGCCTGGATTGGTTGCGGGATTTCTGGAACACACCTCTTAGGAAGGGTGACAGAAGATATTATGATAACTGCCTGTATTTCTTCTGCTTATTGATGCTCTCAGGGAAGTACAAAATTTATATATAGGGTATACAAAAGGGTTGGACAAAAAGCTTGTTTTGCCTAACCCTTTCATATGCTTTATGAGCTAATGTCTTTTAAGCCTCATTCACAACTTCAGAATCAGCCGCATTCTTGCGCACACTCTCAATTCCATTCAAGCAGCCGCTTTTAGCTTTATATCCTTCGGATACAGCGATAACTTCACCATTTCTTGCTTTGAGGCGAAAACGGAACTCGCCTGCCTTGTCTGCATAGATCTCAAACTTAGGGTTTACTGCCGTCTTTACAGGCTCTTCTGTTAAGTCTTCCAAATTTGCAATCGGTGCATTAGTTCTAACACTCCCAACGCCACTCAGGCAGGCTTTTTCTGTAGTATATACCTCAGAGGTGGCAATTACCTCTCCGTTTCCGGCCTTCAGGTCAAACTTGAAGCCTGTGGATGTCTTCTTAACAACAAACTTGCCCATAATTATACCCCTTTCTAAAATTTTATATAACAATATTTTATCACATCTTCGACAAAGTAACAATTTATTCTGCTTATTTCGACAGTATATTCGACGAAACGCCGGCTATCGAAACACAGATTGACCTATGCTCATCAGACACAAAAAGGGATGGCCACATTGCTGACCATCCCCTAATTTTGATACTATTATTTTACCGCTCCTTTATTCACTTTCTGTCTCCAGCTTACTTTCCCTTTTGCTCGCTCTCTACCTTTTGCTCGCCTTCAATTACATTGCCGCTTTCAATTGCCTTATGATTCTTAACCATAGCCTCCGTCGGTGCCACAAAAACTGCAATTTCGCCGTCCTGATCAAGCTGCAAATCTCCCATCAGGCTATCCGCTACTGCCTCACTCACATGGGAACGGGTGATAAACAGAATAATCTCCTTCTCCGGCTGTAACTCAATATTTAAGATAGGCAGCACAACCTCCTGATGCCCATCCGTACCTCTTCCATGTATTATTGTAGCTCCTGTAGCGCCTGCCTCACGGGCTACATCCACAACCTTTTCTGCAAAGCCTCTGTTGACAATTGCCATAATACAGTCATGCTGTATATTTATTTCCTCCGTTAAGTAGGATTTCTTAACTTCCTTCTTCTCAATAGTGGGATATACAACCCTCTTGTGTTTGAACACAGTTCCCAAAATCATTAGAGAAAGAACTGGAGCCATTGCTACCATTGCAATAACGCCGAACCCATCTACCAACACATCCGCAGTATCTATAATCGTGGCAGCCCCTTGGGCAAAAGCCAGGACAAAGGTCGCCGTCATAGGACCTGAAGCCACTCCACCCGCATCATAAGCGATACCGACAAAAACAGGCTCGGCTCTATATGAAAGCAGCATGGCAATAGCAAACCCCGGTATCAGGAAATACCAGAGCTTAACCTCCGGAACGACTATTCTTACCATTGAAAGAGCAATTGCAATGCCGACACCTATAGATAGCGTCATCCGGATTAACTTGATAGGTATATGTCCTCCGGTAACCTCTTCAATCTGCTCGCCCAATACATGAACTGCAGGCTCTACGAGTACTACTATGAGTCCCAGAATGAAACCTATACCTACCAATAACCAGGGGCTCATTCCCGCAAGCTGCATTCCTATAATCCTACCCATGTCCATGAATCCCGAGTTTACTGCTGTAAGGAATACTGTAAGCCCCACAAGAGTAAGAAGGAGTCCCTTTATTATTCCCCAAAGCTCCTCCTTAGGTATTTTGAATTTTACAAAATGGAAGATGAAAAACAGAATCACTATTGGCAAAAGTGCAACGAGGGATTCCATGAAGATTGTCGGCAGCACATCTAATATAGGCCCAATTATGCCTTTTGCAAAAACGTACTCTTCCGCAGTCCCCTGTATGTTCTTCTGTCCTGAGATGATTGACAGGAGCATGACAGCCAGTATCGGCCCCGCACTCATTGCTCCAACAAGTCCGAATGAATTCTCCTCTGCATTCTTGCCGCCCTTTATTCTGGACAAACCCAAGGATATTGCAAGTACAAAGGGAGTTGTGAGGGCACCTGTGGTAGCACCTGAAGCATCGAAGGCTATGGCAAGGAACTCTTCAGAGACTAAAATCGCCAATACAAAAATAACTGAATAGGTTATTGCCATAAATGTATTGTATTGTGGTCTGTCCCTCAGCAGCCTTAAGACCGCCAATGATATCAGTGCTCCCACTCCTATTGATACCATGTAAACAATGGTTGTTGCGCCCATAGTACCTCCGGACGCACCTTCAACCTGCGAGCCAAGGATTAGCAAATCAGGCTCTGCAACCGATATCAAAAAGCCTAAAAAGAAGCTGAGAATAGCAATCTTAATCAACGATTTTGAAGTAGCCACCTCCTTGGACATGTGCTCCCCAATTGGGTTCATGGACAAATCTACACCCCATAGGAAAATAGCCAATCCAATCAGGAGCATTATACCACCCACGATAAAACGCATGATAACATCTGATTCTACATCAACTATTGTAAAGGAAAGCACCAGTACAAGTATTACAACCGGCAGCAAGGTTCGAAGGACTTCTTTAAATTTATCTATGAGCAAGCTCATGAAGTCACCTCCTTGCTCTGTTCTGAGCTGGTTTCAGGGCTAGGCTCAGAGCTGCTTTTACTGCCCTCTTCGCGGTTGCTTTCGGGGCCGGCCTGAGAGCCACTTTTACTGCCCTCTTCCGGCTTGCTTTCAGGGCTAGGCTCAGAAATGCCCTCAATGAGCCCGCCTGCGCGTGACACTGGAAGAGCGAATATAATGCCGTTACCGGCTTTCCCAAGCTCCAGGTCGAAAAATATCCTTTCTCTAATCGGAACAACCTTATCACCTGGCGCAATTATCATTACAATATCCTTTTGCGGCTCTATAATCAAAGGAAAGTAAAAATCTGTAGGCACACCGGCTCCGCGGCCATGAATCAATGTACCCCCCCTAGCTCCCGCAGCTCTTGCAGCTTTAATACAATCTTTGCTGCGCCCCCTATCTACGATAGTCATAATACAGTAGTATGGGCTAGCCTTTTCATTATCAATCCTTTCGTCCTTCAAAGGCCAACTCTTAAAAGGTATTGAGAAAGTAATACCCTTGTTTCTTTTGCTAAACATAAATTCCTTGTTAAGCGTTTCGTGCAACTTATTGCAAAGCTCATCTGACCCAGGTATCATGATAATTTCTTTATGTATTTCTGTGATGCCCAGCTTCTCAGCCAGACTATTCTGCACTGTGCCTTCACCCAAAAAGATGGTTCCACCCGCAGCACCACATTCCCTAGCCTTGCGTAATATAGCATTAGCCTTACCACGACCTACAACTACAAAAAACAGCGTATCTATATCTATCACTCCTTACTATTTATTTCCCAGGCTATAAACAATGATTGTGCTATAATACCCGCTAAAAAATTAAAAGTGCCTTTGTAGAATGGCCTTTAAGATGGTTTTTTCACACCCTATTTAAGAGAGTATTAAGCTTTAACAGAAAATCCCTCCACCTTCAGAGGCAGACTGTAATCAATTCTAACCGGAGCAAGAATGGCGTATCATTTGATAATTTTCGGGTTGGACGTCAGAGCACGCCTAATGCCAGCCACAGCTATTAATTAATTAATCAATTAATGATACCATAAATCAAACCCATTCGCAATATAAAAGCCAGGTTATCAGGGCAATTTCCTCGCCCCATCCATCTTATTCGTGTGCCCAAATAATTGCTTTTTCGATATATTCATTCCAGAATTTCCAGTTGTGTTCGCCGGGGCTCTCAATATAGGTATGCTTTATGCCCTCCGAATTTAACACATCATGAAATCTTCTGTTCTCATCCAGCAAAAAATCCTCTGTTCCGCACGCCATATATATCTGCGGTATTTGCTTACCTTCCTTTTTCATTTTGGAAACAAGAGCCTCAGGGTCCTTGTCACTACCTAGTAATTTGTCCAGGTCTCCAAAAACTCTACTATAATAGCCATAATCAGCTACATGATCTTTAAAACCAACTGGCATGCCCGCAATATTATTCGTTATCAGAGCAGAGGATAGTGCAATGATGCGGCTGAAATTATGTGAAAACTTCAACCCGTTTCTTATCGCCCCGTAACCTCCCATAGAGAGTCCACCGATAAAGGTGTCCTCCCTTTTCCCTGTTATCGGGAATAATCTGCGTGTGAATTCGACCAATTCATTACCAATGAACTCGGAGTATAATATCCCCATCTGCGTATCATCCAGATAAAAGAAGTTGTCTCCTGAAGGCATAAAAACTGCTATGTTATACTTCAGCGAAAGCTCCTGGATATTACTTCCACAAACCCAGTCAGTAAAGTTGCCTGAATAACCATGCAAAAGATAAAGGGCTTTCATGGGTCTCTTCTGTGCTTGAGCTTGATTCGGGACTTCAAATTGATCCAATGGTACCAGAGCATTGAAGGTAGTTTGCTTTTTCAACGACTTTGAGAAAAAATTCGCCTGTAAAAATGCCATCAAAACCACCGCCTTATACTGATATATATTTTAATTGACTTTGCTATATGGGCATTCTGCTCTATGTAATTATCCTATGTTAAGTATACCATATGAAACCCTCTCCCGGCATTCTTTTCAATGAGTGCTTGCACGAATATTGATCTGTTATTGTATATAGCCTTATCCCCCTCAACTGCGACAGTAGAAAGCTATTGTTCCGAATACTTTCTTATTGAGTCATAATTAATGTTCTTTACAAACATATGCGCATCTTTTAGCTCGATAGAAGAATCCACGAACAATCCCTGTGCAACTTTAAAGGCTTTAGTAATATCAATCTTTGAACTGACATAGACATAGCCTCTCCACTTATTTGCATTAAAGGAGTCTCCCCAATCCTTCAAATTCATAAAGGAATCCAGCGGTTCAAGGTCACCGTTGTTAAACATGATGAATGATGACTGAGAGGCGGTATAATTGTAACTCTTTGGCAATATTATGTGGATATCAAATAAATCAAAATCTACAGTTAACCCTTCGCTTTCATATAAATCACAAAGTTCTAAATAGAACTTGTGTCGGCATTCTACATATTTTTTGAAATCCATGTTTTGATATTGCGCGATAATCTCTTCCTTCAGCTGCATCGCCTTAGCTTGATGATCCGCCTGAATGCCTGAATAATTAACCGCGAAGTATTCCAGGTGCTGCTTTACCTTTTCTTCATCCGTCTCGGTTTTTATATATTCTACACACTCATCCATCATTTTGGCCCTATCTTTACTTTCATCATAGTTCCTAATCTTCATTATCCTTCGATTTAGTTCAAAGCATCTTTTGGGAAGATTCCTATCTCTGATAGCTTTGATAAAATCCTTTAAATACTTACTTGAGTATCTCGGAAATGGTTTTACCTCTTTTGTGCACAGACTATCTATATCTCTGTCTGTGTATTCCAGGAAGTCACATGGATGCTTTATAAGCCTAATTGCCATGAGTGCGTAAATTATGTCTTTTGCGACACTTTCGGTAATCAGAACCTTCTGATGATGATATATATAACTAAAGAGCATCAGTTTACTAAAGGTTAGTTCTTCAGCCGCCGTAATTCCATTGAGGTCTATGACGAGCTTATAATCTGTCCTGCCTCCACTCGGATGCCGAACAATGTTTATTTTATATAAAAACCTTTCGATATCATAGGTCAGAGCTAGTCCGGCGGAATGGCTGTCCCTCCTTACATAATCAAGTTTATCAGCATCAAAATCCCCATTTATCAAAGAAGTAAGAAAGGAATAGGAGTCTTTCCCGTTGGAATCGTTTATTGTTACACCTATGATCATTTTACCTATGTCAACCATATTAATAGTATGTCTATTAGGGAAATCAACCTTTTGATTAAAGAAATCCCGAAATGCTGAAGATGTTATAATCATATAGGATAATATTTCATGAGGTTTAGGCTTTACACCATTATACAAATCAGAAAAGTATTTTTCAATTGCCCTGAATTCATTCATTTTGCCATATACGGTTTCTGATAAATGTGAGTAGAAGCAATGCCCTATATCATGGACAAGGGCAGCTAGACGGACTTTGTTAACACAGTCATCATTAACATAATTCACTACTTCTAAACCGCAAGCTCTAGAATTCTTCTCTCTTACCTTTTCCAACATCTTGGATACTATCGCCACTGTACCCAATGAATGCTCAAATCTGGAATGTCTGGCAGTAGGATAGGTCAAAGAAGCCAAGCCCACTTGGTTAATGTCTCTTAGTCTTTGAAATAAAGGTGAATCAATAATTTGGATTTCCCATGTATTGAAGTATATTGAGCCCCATACTGTATCGTGAATTACCTTACTGGATGAATGCCGTGTAGAATAGTTGTCGAGCTTTGCTTTGACAAAGGAGTTTATTCTATTTGTAAAATCGTCAAAATTTTGTTGAGCATCGTTCATATTGACCCCTATTTAATTGTTTAATAAAGTCTCTCACAAGTGATTCTATTCTCTGTCTGGTATCTTCATCAAAACTATCACAGATATTCTTCGAAAGATCTTTGTCCAAATATATGACAATCCTCTCGAATGAAGGGTTTAGCTTGCCTATCATTCCTAATACCTGCAAGTTTGCAATGCTATCCTCGATATCATATGACGTAACGGTGTCGCCATATTGATTGAAACCAATATCCTCAAATAATGGCTTATATTTTTCATTCTTGCTGTAATCGAAAAGAGTACTGGTAATTTGTGAACGCGGGATAATAACTATGTTATTTATAGCTAATTCTGCAATAAATCCTTTAAGAAAATCATATGCTGAAATTTTAGGCTTGGAGAACATTCTACCCAACTGCTCAATTTCTAACACATTATCCATATTATTTCACCTTTTCATAAATTCTTTAATAGTTTACCACTTATGCACTAATTAGTCAACGTTTATATTGCATAGCATGAAATTTCTTACATTATTATTCTATACTATATATATATTATAACACATTGATAAGTGTTCTAATTATATAAATTATGTCTACGTTTACCAGACACCAACACACAATCTCGCAGTCTTGCAATTGCTCAATTCAGATGCTATACTAAAAGGGCTTATAATTAGTTAGTGTTGTCAGGAAGACACACTCGCTATCAGAAGATAGCTTATTCAGGCGTTTTGCATGAACAGTGATTGAGCCGCAGTCGAATAGCGACTGAAAAGTGGTTACATAATTAACAACTTGTTTTACAAGCAATTATCGTGAAGGTAATTTTGCCTCTTGAAGGAGGAAAGTACCTTCACTTTTTATTTTATCAAATGCTCGCGGCGCGATACACACAAAACGCGTAAGGAAGTCGTTAAAGCGCCCGCAGCGTATTTTGCTTTACAAAAACGCTTTTTGGCGTAAAATTCGCGCAAGCGCTCATTGAATACGGGGGTTGAAAAAATGAAGAAAAACACTGTATATCTACTGGCTGTAATTTTGATTTTAACCTTATCTGCCTGCGGATCCTCTGAAATAGGAACGTCGGCATCTGCCGGAAACCAAACTACACAAGAGGTAATATTAGGTAAAAGCGAAGCATTAGCGACAGGAGCAGAAGCAGACTCACCGGAAGCGGGAGCATCAGAAACCAGAACCATCACAGACAGCGCAGGACGTCAGATCGAGATACCCTATCCGGTAAGAAGTATCGTCTGCGTCAATGTGGGAGCATTGCGCTATACCTGCTACATGCAGGCACAGGATTTAGTGGTCGGAGTGGAAGACTATGAGCAGAAGCCGACGATGACACGCTTATATAACTATGTGAAT
>JAAYBT010000071.1 GCA_012730015.1 Clostridiaceae bacterium | reverse complement strand
GGAGAGTGTAGGTAAACTCATTTCCTGTGAAGGTTTGCTCCGAACCATCAATATAAACCTTGGGTAAATATCCGGAATTGGGGTTGAAGGTGAGTTTTACAGATGTTTCACTTCCTACATCAAACCAATCGGTACGGTCGCCACCGTTGCCATCCATAACTAAGACCGCCGGAGTATTACTCTGCCCATAGGCAACAGATACACTGCCGTTATTGAAGCTAAGCTGATTTGTATTTTGACTGTCGATTGCAAACGGCTGTTCTCCTACAATTTGAAATTGGTTAGGAGCAGGTGTGCCCGGGTCACCGGGGTCGTCAACTTGTTCATCGGCAAAATGTGCCTCGATATAAATTTCTCTTTCACCGCCGCCTGTAAAAGCATATCCATTTTCTAATTCTGAAAGGTTCTGCCCATCGGAGCCGGGGTTGTCACAATAAAGAGTTTCCCCGATGAACACCTCAACCAATACCTTACCCGTATTGGGAGTAAAGGTAGCGGTTACTTCAGTGCCGTTAGAGTAAAGATATTTTGATTGATTTCCATGAGATATAGAATCGCCCGCTGTCACCTCAGGAGATAATGTAATTTCACCGTATTCATCACAATTTGTAAACACCATAAAGTGTTCATCATCCGGGTAGAAAAGGTCAAACTCAGACCACCACACACGCACAATAAAGCCATAAGCTGTGGTGGGAGTAAAGGAAAAGGCGTTATTTGTAACCAACAATTTATGCTCATTTCCCACATCAAAATCCGAACGCCAAAGTGTTCCGTCACCAACTTCAATTTCTACAATCGGAGTATCGTCTACTCTGTCTTGTGGTGGCTCGAGGGTGAATTCCAATGTGATATTTTCGGTAAATACAGTGGGTGTATATGCTTGCACCACATTTCCAGCCACCTCCACAAAAGCGGAGGAATTCCACGAATCATAATCGACGGAAAACTCGTTCGCCGTAAATTCACCGGGGTCGCCACCTCCGTCTATAAAGCGCACCCATTTATTGCACTCAATTGCGGGGTCGCCGATGGTTTCCAGCCAAATAAATATATCGTGATCGCCGTTATTGCCGTCATATGTAATGGTTTGTTCGGCTGTTTCATCATAAAGTGTTACACCACTTACCACAGCATTGGGACCGAAACAAAGCTGAGCATCTTGTACCGGTGACAATGTGCCGTTCATAGCAAACTCGCTTCCATCAATCACGCTTTCACCAATCACGCGTTCACCAATCATATTCAGCAGACCGCCACCGCCTATGTCAAGTGTGCCTCCTGTTGTTACTTCCAGTTTTATTGCGACATTCAGCTTTGCATCCGAAGAAATTGTAAGGGCTTGTCCGGAAGTTACCTTTGCCTGCGCGACTGTCAACTCACCGCTGAGTGTGCCGCTGATAGAAGGATAGGCGGCGTCTGTATCACCCATTCCAGCCAATATGGCTTCAATGGTATTATCTGAAAGTGCAGAGGCAGAGGCAGCAGCGGTAAGGGTTATGCCTCCCACGGACAGCGTACTTGAACCGAAAAGATAAATATCTTCCAAATTGACATTGCCGCCGCTTCCGACTGTCACCGAGGCGTTATTCAAAAGAAGCGTGACGCCGGTTAAATCTTCGGTAACGGTATAGCTGCCACCGTAGATGAAGCAAGCAATCGGGTCGTGATCCCCAGCGGGCTGAGTGAAAGTCGGGACATCACCGTCCATATACACATATTTGATTGTAGCTGTGTCCGCCGCCAATGCCGCAGTTGGCAACAGGCTGATACACAGCAGCATTGCCAGCAGAAGTGAGCCGATTCGTATCCAATTTTTCATTGTAATACCTCCTCGCATTGAACAGTATGCTTTTCAACATATTCATCATACATCAGAACTGCTCGTTTTGGGGGATGATTGCCCATGTTGCATTGCCAATCCTGGCAATTCGCAGTACAATAAACTTATAATATGGTATTCTGTGGTCAATAGAGTTGGAAAGGAGCGCAGTCATATGACCTTCCCTGAAGTTTTGAATGATTATGTAGAGACCATCGGCTGCTCCGGCAAGGAGTTGGCGGATGCTTCCGGTTTATCTGCCACGATCATCAGCCGCTACCGCAGTGGAGAACGCACTCCCCGCGGTGACAGCGATTCCCTCCATCAGTTGGCCGAGGCGCTGGCTTCGCTCTCCGCGTCGGGGGATCGTGTATTCAAAGCCGGCGAGATCCTTACGGCTTTCCGGATCGCTCTGGGTGCGGCTTCTCAGGGAATGCTGAAAACCGATAACTTAAACGCACTATTGGAAGTGCTGGACATCGCGCCGGTTGAACTGGCACGGGTACTGAGCTATGATCCCTCCGTCATCTCCCGCATCCGGTCGGGACAGCGGATGCCCGCCAAGCCGGATGATTTTGTAGGCGGTGTATGTTGTTTTGTTGTGCGGAAATACCGCGGCAGAGAGGATCGTAGCCGTCTGGCGCAGTTGATGGGCTGCGAAGAAGAAATCGTTTCCGACAATGCCAAATGCCTTGACGCGCTGAAGGAGTGGTTGTTCCACGGAACGGTGGAGCAGAAGGACTCTATCGGCGTATTTCTCTCAAAGCTGGACGAGTTTGACTTGAACGAGTACATCGAGGCCATCCATTTTAATGACATCAAAGTACCCACCCTGCCGTTTCATCTTCCCACCAGCAAGAACTACTACGGTGTGGAGCAGATGAAAGCCGGGGAACTGGACTTTTTCAAAGCCACAGCGCTTTCCCATTCCAAAGAGCGGGTGTTCATGTGCTCCGATATGCCCATGGACGATATGGCAGAGGATAAGGAATGGGCCAAGAAGTGGATGTTCGGTCTTGCGGCCATGATACGAAAGAGACTGAATCTGGACATGGTACACAACCTGAACCGGCCCTTTTCCGAGCTGATGCTGGGTCTGGAAAGCTGGATTCCCCTGTACATGACGGGGCAGGTCACGCCCTGGTATCTCCCCGGCACCCACAACAGTGTGTTCTGCCACATGACCTATGTGTCCGGCGCGGCAGCGCTCTCCGGCGAGTGCATCGCCGACTGCCACGACAGCGGAAAATACTATCTCAGCAAATACAGGGAGGATATTGCGTATTACCGCAGACGTTCTGAGGACATATTGAAAAGGGCGAAACCGCTGATGAAAATTTACAAAGCGGACGGTGAAAGCCGTCTGAAAGCAGCTCTTTCCGCTGACGCCGCTACACCGGGCAGGCGCCACGGGATGCTGTCCGTTCCGCCTCTCTACACCATTTCCGATGCGCTGCTGAGCCGCATTCTTGACAGGAATGGCATCTCGGAGAAAAGCAGAGAAGCTATCCTGACCTGTGCGGCGGAGCAGCGCAGCCGTGTGGAGAGAATTCTTGCGGAGAACACCATTTTTGACGAGCTGCACCGGATGACCGAGGAGGAATTTGCCGCCCATCCCGCCAAGCTGTCTATGGTGGGAGCATTCTGGGAGGAGGATATTGCCTACACATGGGAGGAATATGCCGAGCATCTGCGTCTGCTGGAGGCCTTTGCCGACAGCCATAAAAACTACACGGCGGATCTACCCATGTCCTGCGCCTTCCGCAACATTCAGATCACCATCCACGAAGGGAAATGGGCCATGGTGTCCAAAAACAACGCCCCGGCCATCCACTTTGTTATCCAGCACCCCAAGCTACGCGGTGCCATTGAGAATATGGTCATGCCCTATGTGGAATAGATCATTTGACAGGACGAGTAGGTAATCCCAATGAAAAAGATTCTTATGATGCCTGTAAACAGCAAACAGCGCATGGAGCCTTAATCTCCATGCGCTGTTTTGCTCTCCATACCGGCAATACGCCCCACAGGTCACAAATTGTACCTATGGGGCGTATCCCTTCTCCGCTCCCCTTTTTCATGCCGTTTAAAATTGTGTCAGCTATCATGCCTAAACTGTGGCAGCCATTGCCTGTTCGCCTTAAACATCTCATCAGTCATTTGCTTAATCTCGTTAAGGCTCAACACCGACGAGGTTAATGGATCAAAGCAAATAGCATAAAATACCTTGCGAGGATCTCCGGTGATTGCCGCTTCTACCGCAAGCTCTTCACAGCGTGCGCTTGTATTCACGAGCAGGGCAAGCTGTTCAGGCAGAGGCCCCACATGTATCGGGCTCAAGCCCCTCTTTGATGCAAGCACAGGCACTTCAACGCAGCAGCCGACCGGTAGGTTATCAATCAGGCCGAAGTTTCGAACATTGCCATTGAACTCGAACAAGGTGCCGTCGCCTATAGTCGCATTGAAAATATAAGCGGCATACTCCTTCCCTCTTTCAATCTCAACCTTTTCTTCTGCCAGCCAATCATCGATTTCCTTCTTCCAGGTGTTTTCACGCTCCAAATACTCATTTAGTATGAACCCATAATGACCCGGATTCCAGCCTGTTCCGTGGGTACAGTATTTCTCAATCAAATCCGGCCTCTTCCTAAACCAGGCATTGTATTCAGAATTGTGCCCACTGGACTCGGTCACATAATAATCCAAATGAAGGAACATTTCATTTCTTACAATCTCCTCATTGTAGATCTCAGGCCTTTCGGTAATAGCCTTTCTGATTAAAGGAATTGCATCCTCACCATTCCATTTGTACTCCAGGTAAAATGCCTGATGATTGATGCCTGCACACAGATATGTGATTTCTTCCATCGGCGCACCAATCCACTTTGCCAGCATGTCAGCCGTTCCCTGGACACTATGGCAAAGGCCGGTAACTTGTACCTTGCTTTGCCCCTGCATGGCCCTGCAGAGCATTGCCATAGGATTTGTATAGTTTAGGAATATGGCATTGGGGCAGTAACGCTCTATGTCTTTGCAGATATCCAGCATGACAGGTATCGTTCTAAGCGCTCTGAATATACCGGCTGGTCCCCTTGTATCACCTACATTTATATCTACCCCATACTTTTTGGGAATCTCTATGTCATGCCTCCAAATATCCACGCCTCCGGCGAGAATAGTGCAGACGACACCATCTGCATCCCTGAGTGCTTCCGCCCTATCTGTAGTGGCTATGACCTTAGCTGGATACTTCCCTGCATCTACGATTTTATCTACTGCCTTTTTAATAGCTGCCAGACGAACCGGGTCGATATCCATCAATGCAATGGTACTGTCAGCCAGAGCAGGAAAGGTCAGAATATCCCTGACAAGTGTTCTGGTAAATCCGAAGCTCCCCGCTCCGATAAATGTAATCTTTTTCATAGATTTTTCTCCTTTCATTTCTTTAAACGCATATTTATTTTATAGCATTTTTGAATCATTTTGAATGGAGACTTGCTATATATATATGGTATAATGCTAGATATATTAGTTTATAAGCATTGGTGGTGATGAGTCTTATGGAGCAAGTTTTAGCTATTTCCAACCTTAAGCACACAGACTTGGATATGTATCAATGCGGTACAGAAGCCTGTAAACCCGACTATTATTATGGTCCTGCAGTCAGAGACCATTTCCTGATTCACTATATTCATTCCGGCAGAGGTAGGTTTTGTGTCGGTGACAAAACCTACCATCTACAAGCGGGGCAGGGCTTCTTGATTTGTCCGGATATTATTACGTATTACCAGGCAGACCCAAAGGAACCCTGGCATTACTCCTGGGTCGGCTTTCATGGGCTGGGTGCCGAAAACTACCTTCGGCGTGCCGGGCTAAGCTTGGAGGAACCCATATTTAGTTGCAAGGTCGGTGGTTACATAGATCAGTGTTTCAAACAAATGAACGAAGCAATGGCTTTGCCTAGGGCCGGCAAAACGCGGCTGTTAGGATATTTGTATCTCTTCTTGTCGCAACTGATTGAACAAAACGGCGAAGATCACCATTCCGCTCAGTCTGCTAACAGAAAAGAGGCTTACGTGAAGAAGGCAATTGAATATATAGTGATGAATTATACGCGAAAGGTGAGTATTGATGAGCTTTCCCGCTCCATCGGCCTGGACAGAAGCTATTTGGGCAGCATCTTCAAGGAACAGGTTGGTATTTCACCGCAGGAGTATCTGATTCGTTTTCGCATTAATAGAGCATGTGAGCTAATGAAAAATGATACACTCACCATTGGAGACATTTCCCGCTCCGTAGGCTATGAGGATCCTCTACTTTTTTCAAAGCTGTTTAAAAAGCATCTCGGCTTATCACCAACAGACTATCGGAAAAGCAATGAAATGCAAAGGTAGTTGAGAACGAAGATATTCATTAATGCCAGATTAATGAATATCATCGAAGGAAATACCATAGTATTCCGATTAAATTAATAGTTGTCAGTACAAGGATCGATTTGCTGATTTTATCTGTTTTCCTCTTCTGTCTCATCATATTGAGCATAAAGCCGACGATACAGGCACAAAAATTGATGAAAAATACATAAAAAACATATCTAAGCAAATTGGTATCCCAGTAATCTCTTACAGAAACATCAAAAAGCCTATCAAAAAATGTTGTCCTGGCGGGCATTGCCTGATCAGTGAAAAATAGTGCCGCAGTAATCAGCAGCCATCCGATTCCCACAATCCACCATACGGCCTTAATAACTATGTCAGGTCCTTTGCGCCTTTCGACATAATCCCTCTTCATGTCAGCCATATAATATCACCCTGTTCCATTATATGTGAACCGATATAGGAATTCAATTACATTTTGTCGAAAGCTGAGTCATATCACTTTTTCTGCACATGACCGCGTTTTCTATAGTCCTTATCGATCTCCTTGTTCCAATCCTCGCAAATGGTTGCGCACTCGCGGAAGCTCGCAACCGCATCGCTCATTACACGGAAATTTATCTCAACACCTTCCTTGTCGGAATGGTAGTTCTGGGCCCGGTTCGCACTGATACCATAACGACGGGCTGTTTCCACCGCATCGATGTTGGCAGCAAGGAATATGAATTCCCATTGGAATTCAGCTCTTTGACGCTCAATCATCTTTTTGACCTTTTCAGCAGAATACTCGCGACTGGAGTTTTCCTCGCCATCGGTAATAATTACAAACATAACCTTTTCGGCACGATAGTCAGCAGCCGTATGCTTCTGAGCGTTGTCGATCTTGTGTATCGTTCTGCCTATTGCATCAATTAGGGCAGTCGAGCCTCCGACGCAATATTCCTTATCAGTTATGGGGCTTACTGCTTTGATGTCGATGCGGTCATGAAGCAGCTCATAATTATTGTCAAATAATACTGTCGTAATGAAGCAATCTCCCTTCACTGCCTTTTGCTTGTCAAGCATGGAGTTGTAGCCGCCTATGGTGTCGTTTTCCAGGCCTCCCATTGAACCGCTTTTGTCGAGTATAAATACCAGCTCTGTTAATCCTTTTTTCATTGTCATATCCTCCTTTAGGGCATTTTGCGATGAAGCATGTTTTAAGTTTACGCAGCAAAATATTATGGTAACATCGCAAAGCCTTACTTAAGTTTTATTATGACTTAAGGATAACACTGAAAATAGAGCTGATGGTCGCTCTAGAAGCGACATTAACCTCCAAGCAGAGGCTGATCATATTTGAATAGAAGCTCGTTAATCGCAAAGACATTATATATACCATTAATGATGAAGTATTCCACAATCACGTCAAACTTTTGACTATGGGACAGCGCATATCCCGCCCGTCTCAAAAGGTCATCAGTCTCATCGAGGGATAACTCCAATGCAACTGCAAGGGCAAGGGCAGTCCGCTTGCTGGGTATGTAGTTTTTACCCGTTCTAATTTTTGAGAACAGCCTGCGATCAAGATTGGCGCGTTTATATACCTCTACATCAGTTTTGCCCTTCGCATCAATAAGGCACAGCAAGGTTTTGGAGAAGGGTTCATCCAGATTGCCGATAAAATCGTCGATTCCTCTTGCCGAGGCCATAGGTCTGGCTTCTTCATAGAGCGCCCAGGGAGTACGCATACTCAAAGCTTCTTTTTCCACACTAAGCTGCTTACGCTCCCGCCGCTTGTCCAACCGTTCATCCACATAATTCTCATCGATGTAGCTTTGGACCTTGCCGAGAAGCTGCTCACTGACCACAAAAGCTGCTTTATCGAATACCGTGAGAAACACGCTAATGTCCTGATCTGCCAGGAAATCTCCTATCGCATTGTAGGCAACACGTAAAGCTTCCTCTTTGGGGTATCCGAAAATTCCGCTGGAGATCAGCGGGAAGGCAATGCTTTCACATTCATTTTCCACAGCAAGCTTCAGACTGTTTAGGTAACAGTTGCGTAGCTGTTCTGCCTCACCGGCCTTACCGCCACGATATACGGGGCCTGCCGCGTGAATAACAAACTTAGCGGGCAGGTCGAATCCTGATGTAATAACCGCCTCACCCGTCTTAATCGGGGCGAGTTTATCACAGGCAGCTTGAAGCTGTGCCGCTCCCGCAGCCTTGAATATAGCACCGCAAACACCACCGCCCATTTGGAGCGCAGTGTTCGCGGCATTGACAATTGCGTCAACCTTCATCTTCGTGATGTCCTGTCGAACTATGGTAAAGGGCATGGATTAGTCACCTCGTAAAATACTTTACCCCCTTATATTATCAAATGCTTTAGTGAATCACAAATGTTCTCTCAGATGCTTCACAGCTTCCATATATCCTGTGCATATTCCCTTATTGTCCTGTCACTGGAGAAGTAGCCGCTGTTAGCAATGTTCGCTAAGCACTTCCCGGCAAATCCTTCCCGATTATTATATTCCCTGTTGGCCTTCAGCTTAGCTTCAATATAGTCCTCTAAATCGAGAAGAATGTAATAGTTGTCAGGCTTGTGCCAACCGGCTCCTTCCAGTATGGAATCATACAGCTCCCTGAACATACCGGAGTTTTCATCTGAAAAGGTCCCATCTATCAGGGTATCTAAAATCCTCTTGACTTGGGGCTTGTCCTCATAGATCTTCTTAGGGTCATAGCTGCCCTTTATCCTCTCTATGTCCTCCACTCTTGCCCCAAAGATGTAATTGTTTTCAACACCCGCCTTCTCCACAATTTCAATATTCGCCCCATCATAGGTCCCAAGAGTGAGTGCGCCATTTAGCATGAATTTCATATTTGATGTGCCTGAGGCCTCTGTGCCTGCTGTTGAAATCTGCTCGGAAATATCGGCTGCAGGAATCAGTTTTTCCGCATAGGATACATTATAGTTTTCAACAAAATGCACACAGAGCTTATCCTTTGTGTCCGGGTCGCTGTTAACCAATTTGGCAATCTCGTTAATGTATTTTATGATTCCCTTGGCACGATAATAGCCAGGAGCGGCTTTTGCGCCGAAAATATAGGCCGTCGGAGTAAAATCCTTAATCGTGCCCTCCTTAATTCTAAAGTATATTGCCAATATCGAAAAGGCATTCATCAGCTGTCGCTTATATTCATGAAGCCTCTTAATCTGGATATCGAATATGAAGGACGGATCGATCCTGACCCCTTCCTTCTTGTAAATATAGTCGGACAAGGCTCGTTTATTATCGCTCTTTATCCGGTTCAGGGCTGAAAGCACATCGCAATTGTCTCTATAGCTGTTTAATGCCTCTAGCTTATCAAGATCCTTCTCAAAGTCCTTAATGTCAAGGCTGTGTAAATAACTGCTCAGCTTCGGGTTGCATATGCTAAGCCAGCGGCGCTGGGTAATTCCATTAGTTTTATTATTAAATCTTTCGGGGTAAATCGAGTACCAGCTCTTCAAAGCTTCCTTCTTCAAAATGTCTGTGTGTATCCCGGCAACGCCGTTTGTTGAGAAAGTGCCATAAATGGCCATACGAGCCATATGAACCATGCCGTCGGCAATTATTTCGAGGCTTGATATTTCATCTTCATTCAGTCCCTTTTCAGATAGCTCCCTTTTCAGGCGGCGGTTAATTTTAACAACGACGTTATACACCCGGGGCAATACTCTTCTAAACAGCTTGATGTCCCACTTTTCCAGTGCTTCTGCCATGATAGTGTGATTGGTATAGGCAAAGCTAGCCTGCGCCAATGAAAAGGCAGTCTCGAAGGAAAGATCATAATCCTCGGTCAAAATGCGAATCAGCTCCGCAATCGCCACGATCGGGTGAGTATCATTAAGCTGTATTACATTATATTGTGGAAATTTTTCAAAATCCGCACCATGCCTCTTGACAAACCTGCGCACACAATCCTGAATAGAGGCGCTTGACATGAAGTATTCCTGCTTAAGGCGCAAAATTTTACCCTTATTCTTATCATCATTTGGGTAAAGCACCATACAGATATTATCTGCATCGTTCTTCTGCTTAACAGCCTTCTCATACCTTTGCTGATTGAAGTCGGTAAAGCTGAAATCCTCGACAGGCTCGCTCTGCCAAAGTCTTAGCGTGTTAACAGTCTCTGTCCCAAAGCCTATAATGGGCATGTCATATGGCACTGCGTAGACGGTACCGTCCCCAAACTCTACAGTCACCCTTTCATCCTCTCTGCGAACTGACCAGGGGTCCCCGTATTGCTGCCAATCGTCCTTGGTCTCTACCTGAAAGCCTTTTTCAAGCTTTTGCCTAAACAGGCCGTATTTATAGCGTATACCATAGCCGTTTAGCGGCAAATCGTGGGTAGCCGCACTATCCAGAAAGCAAGCCGCAAGCCGGCCCAAGCCGCCGTTACCAAGCGCATCATCCTCGATATCCTCTAAACCGTTGAAATCTATATCCTTCGATTGAAGTACTGATTTAATTTCCTCCAGAACCCCCAAAGCGCTCAGATTATTATAGAAGGCTCTACCCATCAGGAATTCGGCAGATATATAGTATGCCTGCTTCCTGTCATTGCTTTTATTCATATTGTCCTGCCATCGGGGCCATATATGAATTAGGGCAGCCCTGCTTATCGCATAGTTCAACTGCTCTCCTGTTGCAGTCTCGAAATTGGAAAAATACTTTGCCTCTAAAATGCCTTCGGCTGTTCTCAGTAGTGTATTGATTTTCATATATCTAGAACCTTTCTAAATCTAATTATCTGAAATAAGTTTCACTAATCCTTGCAATCCGCCTTTGCACAGACTTCTTGAATTGACACCTTGTAAGACGCCATTTCCAGTTGTCTCCGACTGTTGAGGGAACATTAATTCTCGCTTCGCCTCCAAGAGCAAGATAGTCTTGAATTGGTACAATAACCAGCTTAGCTACGCTTTGAAAGACAGTTTTTATTATAGCATCTATGGGGTTGTTGAAGCTTGCACGGCAATACTGGCGCAGGAAATCCCTATCCACTCTAGATAGCCCTTTGTACCATTCCAGCAAGGTGGCATTGTCGTGAGTTCCTGTATAGGCAACACTTTCTTGAACGTAATTATGGGGCAGGTTATTACTGTCATTGCCATTATCAAAGCCAAACTGAATTACCTTCATGCCCGGGTAGGCGGCTTCACTTAATAGCTTATGAAGGCTATCTGTCTGAACCCCTAAATCCTCTGCGATGATGTCAACATAGCCCAAGTGCTTCTCGATCCGCCTGAACAAATCTATCCCCGGGCCTTTACACCATTGCCCATTTACAGCAGTTTCATCGCCATAGGGTACAGCCCAAAAGCTATCGAAGCCCTTGAAGTGATCAATTCTCACAGTATCATAAAGCTTTGCAGCATAGCCTATTCTCTTTATCCACCAGCTGTATCCGTCTCTTGCATGCCTCTCCCAATCGTAAAGCGGATTTCCCCATAGCTGTCCCGCCTCGGAGAAGTAGTCAGGAGGAACGCCAGCAACGCTTATGGGATTTAGACTCTCATCCAGTTGAAATAATGATGGATCCGTCCACACATCAGCGCTGTCCATTGCCACATAGATAGGTATGTCGCCGATTATCCTGATTCCATTTTTATTGGCGTATTCCTTTAATGCACTCCACTGCCTGGTAAAATAGAATTGCAGGAATCTGTGAAGCTCTATTTCCTCGGCTAAATCCTCCCTGTAGCCTTTTATAGCCTCAGGATGGCGAAACTTAATATCATCATCCCACTCCGTCCAGGAAACATCGTTAAATCGGCTCTTTATGGCCATGTAGAGGCAATAGTCTTCGAGCCAGGAGGCATTTTCATCTATGAATTCCAGATACTCTTTCATGTTGCAGTGCTTCGAATTTGCAAAGGCTTTTCTAAAGAGCTGATTCCTTCCCGCTCTGAGCTTTATGTAGTCGATCTGCCTGGGATTACTACCGAAATCAACCCCCTCAAAATCCGCCCTTGTTAATAGGCCCTCATCTATTAACATGTCCAAATCAATGAAGTAAGGGTTTCCTGCAAAGGTGGAAAAGGACTGGTAGGGAGAATCTCCAAAGCCGGTTGGGCATAGGGGGAGTATCTGCCAATATTTTTGCTTTGCATTTTTTAGGCAATCGATAAAGCCGTATGCTTCTTTCCCGAAGGTGCCAATTCCGTAATTCGACGGCAAACTGAAAATTGGCAACAGAATGCCGCTTGCTCGCTCATTATGTTTCATAAAAACCTACCTTTGTTGCTGTTATATTACTTCAAAAATGCTGGGTTTACACCAAAATCCTTATTCTAAAATAGTGGTCGAATTAGGCGGTAGTATTGCATTTCCCTTGACGATTCGAGGAGTACGGTTGTGTGTATCGCAAAACAAGCTTCCTTTAATTTTCATATTGCTTAGGCCATGCTTCTCCAAGTCCTCACTTAGCTCATTGCCACTCAGATTATGAATAACCACAACCGTACTATTGTTATAAGTCATCGTGTATGCGCATAATTCGGAGTTATGTGTATCCAAAGCCTTCATCTGCCCGCGCGCAATCTGAGGAAAACGTTTTTTTAATGCCAGGACCTTTTTATAGTGGTTTAGCAAGGAATTCTTGTCCTTCATCTGCGCATCCACGCCATCAAGCTCTGTAATGGATTGATTTGCTTCCGGTGGAATATCTGTAATACCTGCGGTGTTCCTGGTTGACCAAAGCATAGGCAGCCTCTTATTCGGATCATTGCCGGATCCGGTCATGCCAATCTCCTCACCATAATAAATAAAGGGATTGCCGGGCATCAGCAGATAAATCGAAGCCGCCATCTTCTTCTTGCACAGATTTCTCATAAGAAAGCCGGCGCTTCGTGCATTATCATGATTCGATAAAAACGGCGCATCAATAGCCTCGCCGTTGAAGCTCTTTATAGTATCATTCCAGCTCCCCATAGCCTCGGCAAGCTTCCCGCCCTTTTGCGTGTTTAGATTCCTTACAATAGTACCCTCAGCCTGAGAAAATGGGAAATTAAAAAAGCTGTCTATGCCGCTTGTATAGAATTCGGCAATAATCGCCTGCGTGGTCCAGGCCTCACCAACAAAGTAGGCATCGGCCTTATACTCCTTTACACTATCATTAAGCCATTTCATAAACTCTGTGTTCTTAGTCTCGTTCCCGGTATAGTAGCTGGTTACAGCATCAAGCCTAAAGCCGTCTACACCATGATCTATCCAGTATTTTGCGATATCCAGAATCTCCGAGCGAAGCTTCTGATTGTCCAGATTCAAGTCAGGCATATCAGGTGAGAAACGCGCCTCATAGTAGTATTTATCAGTGACCTTGGTATATCCGCTACCGACATATTGGTCTGTGAAGTTGTAGTAGTGAGTGTATTCATTTTCCTCATCGTCCCAAAGGCCTGCCACAGCTTCTCTGAACCAGGGGTTTAAGTGTGAGCTGTGATTCAGCACAAGATCGATAATGACCTTCATATCCCGATTATGGGCCTGCTCGATAAGCTTTTCAAAGTCATCCATCGTACCGTATTGAGGATCTATCTCGTAATAATCCATGACATCATATTTGTGATAGGATGGAGAAGGCATAATGGGCATCAGCCATATCCCGTCTGCCCCGACATCCTCTTTGATATAGTCGAGTTTGTCGCTCACCCCATTCAAATCGCCTATTCCATCCCCGTCTGAGTCACAAAAGCTGCGAACAAAGATCTCATAATAATTACGATAGTTGTCTGAAATCTGGACGTAGTTGTCTGCATTGTTCATGCTGTCTGCGCAGGAAGTAAATACTAAGGTCATGCAGATAATTACGGCTAACAAGTATGCTTTCATTCTCTATCCCTTCACTCCCCCGGCTGTAACACCCTCTACGTAGTATTTCTGCATTTTGATGAAGAGAAGTGTTATAGGAATAGATATTAGCACCGCACCAGCACAAAACTGTGTAAAGTATTGATATATGTTCTCTCTGGTCAGCATCTGCCACAGCCCAAGCGCAACGGTATAATTATTATAGTTATCCTTCATGATTACGCTGACAAAGATGAAGTCCAGCCAGGGGGCCATAAATGCCATAAGGGTCGAATAAATCACAATCGGTTTTGACAAGGGGAGTATTACTTTCCAAAACACCATGTTCTGCGTAGCTCCGTCAATTGTTGCGGCTTCGTCCAGGGATTTTGGTATGGTATCAAAGAAGCCCTTCGCGATGTAATAGCTCAGCCCTGCCCCTGCCGAATATACCAGAACAAGTGCCACAAGGGACTGTGTTAATCCTATGGCCTTGAGCAGAAAGTATACAGCAATCATTGCCATAAAGCCCGGAAACATACCTAAAATCAACCCTATGTTTAGAATTGCCTTCCTGGCCTTAAAGCGTAAGCGGCTCAGAGTATAGCTGGTCATAAGATTTAGTATTGTTGTTATAATACAGCTGAATACAGCAACGACCAGCGTGTTCATAAACCAGCGAGGGTAGTTGAACAAAGCAGTATCAGTAAAGAGCCTGGTGTAGTTATTGATAGTATACTCCTTAGGAAGTATATAGGGGGTCCATGCTCCAAGCTCTGCGCGGAAGGATGTAATTACAAGCCATAGGATTGGCAATATCCACAAAACAGATAATACTGATAAAATAATATATATTATGGTGTTGGCAACACTGCCACGCTTTTTCATACCCATTCTCATTGGAACATCCCCTCCTTTTTAGCAGAGCTTGAGGAATTATAAACTATGAGCGAAGCAGCCGCTGATATTACAAATATCATAATGCCGATTGTTGAGGCCAGATTGTAATCCTGGTAATTTACGGTTAGCTTGTAGAGCCAGGTAACAAGAAGATCTGTCTTCCCGGCCTGGTAATAGTCCAAGGCTAAGGGATTGCCACCGCTAAGGAGGAAAATCACATTGAAGTTATTAATATTTGAAACAAACTGCGTAATCAGATAAGGCGTTGTTACAAAAAGCATATAAGGCAGAGTAATCTTAGTAAATGTCTTATATGGCCCCGCACCGTCTATCCTGGCGCTTTCGTATAATTCTGCGGGTATATTCATGAGAATTCCGGTTGTTATCAGCATAGTGTAAGGTACACCAACCCATATATTAACGACAATAACCGTAACCCTCGCAATGGCGGCATCGGTTAGGAATTTAACCGGTCCCATCCCAAGGTAACCCAGCAGTATATTCACAGCACCTCTATCATCTAGTAATCTTGACATTAACAGCAGCGTTACAAACTGCGGAACCGCAATTGTTATAACAAATATGGTCCGCCACATGCTCTTAAACTTGATTCCCTTCTTATTAATCATAAGTGCCAGCAACATTCCAAGAATGTAATTTGAAAAGGTTGCAAAGATTGCCCAGATTATTGTCCATGCGAGCACGCCCTTAAAAGTCGTAGCCAGTACGTCGCGCCCACTTAATATGTTCCTAAAGTTCTCCAGTCCGACCCATGTAAAGAGGGAGCCCGGCGGCTGATGGTTTTTGTCGTAATTGGTAAAGGCGATAAGTATCATGAAAATCAAGGGTAATGCAGTAAAGAATATTACGCCAAGTGTAGGTAGCGATAAGAATGTCACATGCAGCTTCTTGTCCAGAAACTCTCTTGCATCGTCAACGATTGTGTTGAGCTTCTTACCCGCCTTAAGGAGCTGCTGATTCTCATATGCCATGCGTATATTACGAAAATAAAGGTAAAACATAACAATGCTTATGGCTATAGTCAAAACAGAGAAAAGCAGTATGAGCATGGAATTGTCGCCCTGTTCATAAAGGTAAATTTGGTTGACCTCATCCCATATCTCCTTCTTAGTGGCTGTCCCCAGTGTGGGAAATAGCTTCAGCTGACCCCAGCCGAAGGAAACCATATATACTATATAGAACATCTGCAAGGCTAAAAAAGCGAGGCCACGAACAATTTGCCCCCGGAGAAGGCAACCCGATCCCATAAACAGATAAGACAGCTTGGTGCGAATGTCGCCCTTCCAAAAGGTCGAGAAAAAGTATTTTATTCCGCCAACAATACCTGTAAATGCTGAAATAAGAAATTTTCCTATCTTTGAAATAAGAGCAACAAAATTATGTCCAAGATTCTTAGCTGCCTTTGTGAGCCTCACCACTATTTTCTTGTACCATGGCAGTGTGACATAATCAATATATTGCACCGCAATCACATCCAATTCAAAAATATTTAATACATTTTAACCATTAGATTGCGCCCATGCTTAACGCGCAAAAAATTAGTAGTGGGCGGCATCTGCCACCCACTACTGCAGCCTGCGATTATTTGCCTTCTATTTGAGATACCATTGTGTCAAGCATTTCTTTGATTGGTTTGGAATAGTCCTTTGCTTCCATTGCGGTACCAAATGCCTCTGCAGGTGCCCAATAGGTGCCTAAGACATCCTTTTGTGAAGTGGCGAATTGATTTTGCTCTGCAAGTGCCGCTAAAGCAACATTAGCTTTTACTGCATCGCTGGAAGCCGCCTTTTTGTTGGACGGGCCCATTGCGCGAGTCTCAAAACGTGTGATCTGGTTCTTCTCATTTGTGAGCCATTCGCCAAGATCCATAGCATCAACAGGGAACTTTGTCTGACTGCTAATTCCTACAAGCTTGTAGCCTGCAAAGCTTCCCATTTGAACCTGCTCCGACCCCAGGGTAAATGTAGGCAATTTGGTCGCTGCGTAGTTGTCGCCCAATATGGATTTGATATCCTCAGCATTCCAGGTGCCGCTGACACCAGCAGCGATTTCTCCGCCGATTCCACCCTTTAACACTGCGTCATCGCCTGTTAGGAATGCCGGATCTGCTGTGAATGCCTTGATAGCTTCGCCTGCTTTTACGCCATTGTCGTTGTTGAAATCACACTTCTGGTTTCCGTCTTCCCCAACTGTTAATGTCCCACCAGCGCCCAGGAAGAAGGATGCAATATACCAGCCATTTGATACATCCATAAATACCTTCTTGCCCTTGGCATTAGCAACCTCAAGCATCTTGTCCAGAGATTTTACATCATCAGCTGAAAAAACGCTCTTGTCGTAATACATAAAGTATCCGTTGTCTGCTGTTTCGGGATATGCGTAGAGCTTCCCGTCAACCGTAGATGCTTCGATCGAGCCTTCCATATTTTCAGATGTAATCTTTTCCTTATTACGAGTAATCTCGTATAAGGCACCTGCATTAACCAGGTCTTTAATCTGATCATTTGCAAAGGCGAATACATCCGCCGCTGCAGAAGGATCTTCAAGAACCTTGGTCTTTGCGTCAGCTTCGCTGACAACTCCAAAAGTAATGTCATAGCTCTTGCCCTTGTTTGCTGCCTTAAACTCATCTACCATCTTGGTAAGCATAGCCTGATCTTCCTGCGAACCCCAAACCTTAAGAGTAACAGTCTGCTTTGGGCCTGCACCACAACCTGTAAACAACGCTGTAATCAATAGTATTGACAATAAGATGGCCACAGTCTTCTTCATAATAAAACCTCTCTTCCTTATATTTTATTAAGCAGTTAAACTGCTAATAAACAATTAATCGAATTACCCTTTATTAGCTCTGTCCCCAAAACAATGTTTTGCGAAACCATATCGCTTTCAATGTTTTGAATCAAGAGCTCCACACTTTTTAGTGCAATTTCTCCCGATGGCTGCTTCACTGTCGCCAATGTAGGATTGTAATAGCTTGTGGCTTGTATTCCATCAAAACCTATGATAGAAATGTCATCCGGCACTGACAGACCATTGTCAAATATCGCCTTCGCTGCGCCGATAGCCATAATATCTGACATAGCAAAAATCGCTGTATATCTGCTATTACAATATTTTATGGTTTTGTCCACCGCTCTATACGCATCCTCAAAGGTGAATTTTGATTGCATAAACAGCTCCTCGTTAAACTCAATACCATGCTCACGATGGCTTTCCAGAGCTCCTACATACCTTTTGTAAATGGAATCTCTGTCCATTAGCTGCCCACCGAGAACGGCGATTCTCTTATGACCCATTTCAAACAAATAATCAATTGCGCTCTTTGCCGCCGCCTTATCGTCGATACAAACGCTGGATACATTGTTTAAGCTCAATCCATCAGCTGACATAGTCGAGAACACACAAGGCACATCAATTTCCATAAGCCTATCAGTCTTTAGCGAGGGGCTGCCACCCAGAAATATTACACCAACAGCTTTCCTTTCTGATATCAACCGGAATGCCGCGTCAACCTCGTTGTCATTTTCATCAATAAAGTTTACAAGCGGAATGTACTTTGTCTTTATTATTTCCGATTGAATCTTCTCAATAATTTGCCCGAAAAACTGGTTGTGCATACCTTTAACAATAATGCATATAATGTTCGAGCTAATTTGCTTCAGGTTCTTAGCATTCGCATTAGGAACATAGCCAAATTCGTCTATCACAGCCAGAACCTTTTGCCTGGTTTCCTCGTTAACATCAGGCATATTGTTAATTACGCGGGATACGGTGCTCACAGATACCCTTGCATATTTCGATATCTCCTTTATAGTTGGTTTCGCCATTTAACTCGTCTCCCGTTTTGGTAATAATTCATAATGATATCGTTTCCGGTAACGTTACCAATTGTACAATTTGATTATAATACGCAAGTATTTTTTTGTCAATATGAATTTTTTAATCAATGAGAGCTTGCACGAAATATACCCTGCCATCTAGCATGACAGGGTACACCTTTCAATGAATGCATATCATAAATGCATATAGTGCACTTGTAGTATATAAAATTTTGAGTGTTTTATGGATTGTACACAATACCTACACCATCAGAGGAATAGTGTATTTTGCATCTTCCACCGAAGTATTCATAATCTTGATCATCGGCAGCATTTGTCCCGTCAATAACCTCTTTTACAGCCGCCATGTGCTCTTCATATAGTGTCGCGTCCTCAAATCTTTGCGCATGGCCGTGCAAAATGTAATCATAGTCAGCCCTTATGATATTCAATCTTTGCAAAGCAAGATAGAAATCTTCCATTGAGGAGCAGGTATCAAGCTGCATCCAGCAATGCCTGTTAATGCTGTCTCCGGTAAAGAGCACGCGGTCTTCTCTATCAAGTATGCATATCCCACCGTTAGTATGTCCCGGAATACCATATATCTCTAGGGTTATTCCGCCTAGATCAAAGCTGTCTCCTTCTTCTGTTGTCTTAAAAGCAGCAGCCTTTAGCTTCCCTCTCAAGTCATTATACTCGGGATATCTATAGCTCTCCTGAGCAAGGGAAACATCATCAGGATGAATATATGCTTCATCAAAGTATGCATTCCCGTACACATGATCGGGATGTCCATGCGTATTGATAACTATAAGTGGTAGATCTGTTACTGTTCTTACTACATCCTGAACATTCTCGCTTCCATTCATAGTATCAATTACAGCAGCCTTATCACTTCCTACAACTATATAGCCCGATGCCTCGCCATTATCATTCATCAGCCATATATTGTCGGATAACTGCGATGTCTCTATAGTGTTGTGATTATCCTTGCTGCCCTGGTTGTCTTGATTATCCTGGGTGTCTTGATTACCTGAATTATCTTTATTATCCTGGGTGTCTTGATTGCCTGGATTTTCTTTATTATCCTTATAATCTTGACTCTGACATGCCACCAAAAGTGTCAATGTCATACATAAGTAAATTAGCCTACCTAGTAATTTCACTATTCTTTTCATATTCCGCTCCTATTCTCCAGAAACTCTCTGGCTAGCTTTTTTACGAAAACCTCTTCATCCGAAAGAATCCCGATGGGAAATACTTTAATATCGCTCATATTGAACCTCCCAAAATATTCTTATCAAGCCCAATATATTTATTATATTAATTTTAAATTACACTTCAAGCATTTTCTTACAGGCTAGTCTATTTTGGAAGTATACTCTTTAATCAAGTCCAATGCTGGCTGATTAATATAGTAACCGTTGCTCAATTTGTGTCAATTGCTTTGGCAGTCATAGTATGAAAAAGAATCCTATAGTTTATTAAATATAGTAAAACAGGTACTCCTAATAACAAATAATGAAGTCAAATATGTGTCAGAGATTGTACTCAATGTCCCGGAAGATCTTGTTGTCTATTGCAACCGCCTTAAATTGGGTCAAGTGCTGATTAATATTATTGTAAATGCAGCTCAGGTAATTAAATCTCAAGAAAGATCAAAAAAAGGGTGTATAACAATTTCTGCAGATAATGAAGGTGCTTATATCAATATATATGTGACTGATGATGGCCCAGGTATTCCACAAAAGAATCTAAATAAGATATTTGATCCATTTTTTACTACCAAAGAAGCAGGACAAGGTACGGGACTCGGATTAAGTATATCTTATGATATTATTACAACAAGTCATGGTGGGATGTTATTAGTTAATAGTGAGGTTGGGATAGGAACAACATTTACTATAAAATTGCCGAATATAACCGAACGCATAGAATAAATCAGGAGGACATGCCTATGTACGAGAATTACTCCGTGCTATTTGTTGATGACGAGCCCCATATACTTAGTTCTCTTAGAAGGGGACTCATGGACGAGGAGTTTACCTGCTATTATGCGGAAAGTGGTAAAGCAGCTTTAGAATTAATGGGAAAAAACCCGGTTCATGTTATAGTTACAGACATGAGAATGCCAGAGATGACAGGTCTAATCCTTCTAAAGCATGTTTCTGAGCGGTGGCCTAATACTGTTAAAATAGTTCTTTCAGGGTACACGCAGCTTCAGCAAATTTTGACAACGATTAATCAAGTGGATATCTTTAAGTTCATTACTAAGCCTTGGGAACTTGAGTATTTCATTCAAATAGTATACAAAGCATTGGATTATTATATACTCCGGGAAGCCAATGAAAGTAATAGGGAGATCCTCGAAGCGCAGAATTTAGCGTATGTAAATATTTTAAGAAAGATAGACGATGTAGTATTAAATGCAAAAAAGAGTGTTGAACTGTTATGTATGATTGGAAAAGCCATCTATGGTTTCGATAAAAAACTTGATATTACTCAAAGAGTCAGATATGAAAGTATTTATAGCATTCAAGATTCAGTTTTTGATGCCTTCTGTAAAGCTGTTGTGAATGAGAAAAAGGAGTATACCTATTCCGGAATCAGTAAAAGGTCTTCAGTTTTTATAAGCAAAAATTTCCCTAACGCAAATATAGGAATCGAGGATATTTCAAATGCTAAGGCTACGCTCAATATTGAGCTGATAAAGGCAGCTCTTCAAACAATAAAGCTTGTTTTCGAGGAGGAGTTTGAACACTCTGCTCAAACTGTAAAAATAGGATTAAAGGACGAAAGCAGAATCTACATGTCTATCCTATTTCGCAAACCACCATCTCAGGGTGAAGCAAATACTTCCAAGGAGCCGGACTTGTTTGATGTTAAATTAGATTTTATTAATAATGTAATTGGGTTGGCTATGTCTATGGAGCATATAGAGTATGTATCCAAACAGGTGGATCAGAATATCGGTATATTATTTTCAGTCATGGAAAATACATGCAAATAAATCTGCGGCTGATAGAATCTGTCATTCAGCTTTTACATCAATACTCCATCCGTTGATGTTTTCGACATAGTTCTGATTTGCATCTACCGTGTTGACCCTGTTGATTGTGAATGAGGATGGGTCGAAGTCATCGGTTGCGGTAAAAGCCATTGAGCATACCGTGATATCCTGTCCCGAATAGCCCTGCGCATCACCGATCATAGTCGCGCCAACGAGCAGGTGGTCGCTCATATCCTTTTTAAAAATCGTATTGATTCCACTTATGGAAGACTTTAGGCCGCCATTGTAAGTTGCCTTCTCATTATCATAATTCAGGTTGAACTGATAACCAAACAGGTTAGAAACTTCATTCGCCTTAACAGAAACCGTGAAATTCTGTCCCGTCTTTATCATATTCGCGGGTTGGGGCTGATTGCTTTGAATGGTAGGGTTTTCAGGAATCTCTGTGTCAAGTAATGTTATTGTTTCTTCCACTGATTCAGCCAGCTGCTGCATTGCTTCGCTACTAATTTTCAAAGCCATGACCCTTTTTTCCAATTCCGATAGATTCTTAAGAATTTCGTCGAGTTTCGATTGCAGTTCTGAATCAGATGATTGATCAGCCGTTTCTATATCGGGTTTCCGGGTCATCCCATCAATTGAGCTTTTAAAGGCCGACGTTGATGTTTCAAGTGATGAAACGCTCGAGGACATGAGGTTAAGTTGATCCTTCAGGTTGTTGAATTTGCCCTCAATCTCATGTGAATACATGCCTGCGATGGCCGCTAGGATTGCCAGAAATGCAACACCTGAGATAATACTCCATTTTTTCTTCTTAAAAAATTCATTTATTCTCATCTTGCTTCCTTCCTTTCACAACGGTAACACCTTTGCAGTATTTGCACCGAAGAATCAGATCGATGCATTCTGTTATTGTTAGATAGGGTATTAGATAAAAAGTTTGCGTGCCATGTCTTTCTCTTTATAGAAGGTGAGCATACGCCGCAAGTAATTATTGCGGCATATGCCTTGGGATTATTTCTAGATGATCAGTTTTGCAACTGCTACGATATCTGCAATATCAATTACATTGTTCTTGTTGAAGTCGAAGAACTTGGCTTTTATCCAAAGCTCATCTCCATTCGTCACACCGAACATATCAATGACGTTAGACAGGTCAATTAATGTTATCTTACCATCGCCATCTGTATCACCCGGATTGCCGCTGGTTGTAAAGTCGGTCGAACCAAAGGCGGTCCGTACTGTCTTTTCACCTGTTGAATCCCTGTAAACGTAGCTTGCAGTTGCCGTGATTGAATTGTCTGCATTTTGTGTATCAGCATTTTCCTTAGCCCTGAAACGGAGGCTTACGAGGTCCTGTGCATTGTAGTCCGGAATCATGATCGTGAAGTTGACGTTTCCATCCCCTACCCCACTGGTGAGGTAAGACACGCCGTCTATGTAGGACTCCTGTGAAGAATCTTCGCCGAGATTACCTGCATATTCGAACTTGTCTCCATCATAATTGAGGACGAGGCTGACCGCATTCGATGTGGTTGGCTTAACAAAGGAAACCTTTACATCGAAGTAGTCTCCCTTTTTAAGCAAGTTTGCAGTGGTCGTAACACTTAAAGGCTTAACGGTACTCTGTTTTGCAAGCCACTCGAAAATGGTCTCGCCACCTTCGTCTTCTACAAGATTGTTATAAATATAGTTCCACGCGTCATGAGCGCCATAATAATGTTTTCCGTCAAAAACAGGGCCCTCAGGATACCTCTTCATCTTAGCGTCCACACCTGCCTCCAACAGGTTGGCCAAAGCCTCAGGGTGAGAGCCGGCAGCGAAGTCTGATTCGCAGCCCACAAAATAAACAGATAAGCTCTTATCGGCAATTATTTGTGCCTGTTCTGCAGATACACTGCCTCCTGAGCATTGGATCGCCGCGGCGAAGTCGATCTTATTCTCAGTACTTGAAGTTATTAGCGGCGTTACCATACCGGTGCCCATTGAAAGACCACCAACATAAATCCTGGTGGCGTCAACATGGTTTTCGGCGACCACTTGATTGATGAGAGCTTCCATGTCATTCAATCTACCTGCGTTCCAGCCAGAGGTAGTTGATTGTGGAACAAGCACGTAGGCACCGTCCATTATTGACTGGAATTCGCCGTCGGCAAAAGAGAGAGCCCTGTTCCCTACAAGGTTTGCACACGGATTGTCAACCGTTGCACCGTTAATATCCATAGATATATAGCGTTCGCCTGTTCCGTGGAACCAGACTATAAGTGGCCTGAGGTTATCTTCAGATGCATTGTCAGGCCTGTATATCGGAGCCCTGCCGCCGCCGGGAACCTCTAGTGAGGGGTCGAAAGCGTCGAACAACGGGGCATGCCTTATTTCATTCTGTGAGTATGTTAGTGTCCCGATACCTTCAATAGTCTTTTCCTGATCGATTATAAGCTCGATATTCGCAAATGAGTGATAGGTGCTCCAGGAGCCAGTACCCAGTGTGTACCAGGAAGCACGAGTTGCCGGCACATCATAACGTTCAGCGTCGCTATCTCCGCTTGGCAAAGTCCTGGTCTCATATTCAATCTCGATTTTGACATAATTTCCATTGTCAACCCTATTCCCATCGGCATCAGAAATATAGGCGTCAAGGATGTTCCATTTAGCCCAATTGTCCTCCAAGGCTCTATCCTCCATATCGGGATCCCATCCGAAGTTGCCGAATGAGCCCTGTATGTCACCGTTTGCTTCAGTTACCCTGGCTTTTGCTGAGAAGGTGTCCTTATCCACAGCACCGGCAGGTAAGGTAACACCCATATCAATCAGAGCACCTGAAAAGTAATAACCGGGATTGTTCGATGTTCTCAAAACATCGAAATAAGCAACCTCATTAGTACTTTCCGGAATGTCTTCGGCCATTGCCGGTACTGCTAAAGAAAACACCATGGCCATCACAATGACGATCGTTAAGATTTTTTTCATAGCTAATACCTCCAAAAATGATTCTTTACCCCTTTTATTCTGAGGTTGAGCTTCCTCCTTTTCAGCCTTATTGGCATGCAACACGGTAAAGTGTTTCCGGCACAGGCGAGGTGCCTTTATTGATTTGCTGCATCACACCTCCTTTTTATTCCTATTTTTCCATTTATTGCTTGTCCATTTAACCGTATCATATTGCTCAATTTGTGTCAATTGTTTTGGCAGTCATTCCTATTAACTCCGAAATTTCATCCGTTTCCGACATATTATTTTCAAGCAGAATAATGCCCGGCAGGCATTTTTCTCAAATGCCGACCTCCTTTCATTGGTCAATATTATTTCAGACAGTACTCATGTATAGTGAGGATGATGGGATTGAGGATGGATAAAATGTGCTAAAGGTCATTTGCTGTCTAGCGATGAGCCCAATATCCGACCAGTGCTTGATTTTGCCCCCATTAGTTGAAAAACCAAGTATCAATGGTATATAACCTATCGCTCCCGTTTCAGGTAGACCATATCAACAAGCTGTTTCCCGTCTTCAAACATCGGATGGTCATAATTATCCGTGAAGAAATTTTTTATTCGATGTGATTCTGCAAATCCGCATTTCTGATAAAAGCTAAGCGAAGAAGGAACATCGCCCGTTCCGACGAGCATCGTATTGCAATCGGTGTAATATGAAAACAAAAAATCTATAAGTCGCTTTCCATAACCCTTTCGTTGGCAATCAGGCATAACCGCAATGTTCTTAATCTCATAAATACCGTCTGCCTCTTTAGTAACGACGCATTCTGCCTTTACTCCATTATCGTCCAGAACAAACATTTCGCCCCGTCCAAGGTACTTGTCTATCATACTTTCTTGTTCGTCAGCCAATAAAAGCAAGTCGATATATGCTTTCTTATTGTTTAAAACTTTACTTATTTTCATAAGTAGATGCCCCCTATAAATTGAAATTTGTCATAATTATGAGCAATTATCAAAGATATGTGTACGCCTGCATATATGTATAATATACCATAAAGGGTACGAATCCGTCGATTTGATTTGCCACAATTCCAAGCTTCAGCATCAATCCCCGTCTGCGAGTATGCCGAATATCATATTGTCGATAATCGGATGCAGAATCGTTAGAGCGACTATTAGATGATGAAGATTTCTCTGTCAAAAAACGGCAGCGGATACGCTAAAAAAGCTTCAAGAAAAATGATTTGCCAAGATGTCTACTCACGCATTGGCCTAACAGGTAAACTCCCATTGCACCAGATCCATAATCGCCGTCTGCCTTGTACCTATTTAAGCTTCTCAGCCAGCTTTCCACGGCGATCAATCTGAAGCTTCTCAAATACTGCACGAAGATGTAATCACATTTATCAGAATTATAGCATCAATATTTTTTTATACATTTGCTTCTTCATAGCACCGGCATATGAACTTACCTTAATTTCGTTATACAGTTCTTCCATTTTATTTTTTGAAATAGGAATGTGCTCTTCGGCATCAAATGCTTTGATGAGACCATTAATTGTTACTGCAAGATAGTATAACCTTTGACCTATATAGATAATTTTAAATGCACGGTAGAATCTATCACAATCTGAGAAATATGCTAAAGCACACGGAGTGATTAGGGAGAAATCAGAATCACTAAGTGGAGAGTCCTTTACTACCTTTTGCTTAAGATATTCCGATATTTCACTAAAAAGATAAAATTGTTCATTTTTGAACCGATCTGTACATAACACCACCCTTTCTTCACTATTTACAACTTTAATCTCTCCTTTTACTATTAATTCGTTTCCGGAAATGTTAATCGTATGTTGTTTTCCATCAGAAAACATAAGCACATCAGCAACTTCTCGAAGCACTATCAATCCCTCCTCATTATAAAAAATAAAAAAGCCTTCCCTGTTTTCACAAAGAAGGCATCTTACCTTAAGCTTCTTCTTTATCTTTCAAACAGGTACACCGTTTGTCGGAATTAGCACCTTACTGAATATCAGTAGGTTGCTGCAGTGTCATTGGGCCGTTCCCTCAAACTGCTCTTGATAAAAATATTAAGTTCATGTAAATAAAGTTTATATCTCTTTCTATCTATTGTCAATCTGCTTTTACTTTTTTAGCTCTTGTGTATACCATCACATTCAAAGATAGGATATATTATCTGCTGATAAAGCGCTTACCTCCTTCAGGAAATAGCATACCGATGCTTGCTAATTCTGCATTTTTTAGGCAATGTCGCGCAAAGCTGTTAAGCGAACTTTGCACTTCCTGCTATTAAAATAAAACCTTAACGCAGTTTCTTCCACTTGATTTTGCTGAGTACATTGCTTTGTCAACACGCTCGAATGCCTCTTTAACTTTGTCATTTTTATTTATCTCGGTTATGCCTATACTGCAAGTGATATTACCAACAGTATCGAATTTTGCTTCGGAAATTTTTATTCTCATATTTTCAGCGATGGTCATAAGCTCAGATGCATTTATATCATAGCACACAGCTACAAATTCATCGCCGCCCCAACGTCCCATTTTTATGTTATAGGATATCAGAAAATCACAGGAAATTGTAACAAAGTGCTTTAAAGTGATATCCCCCATGGAATGACCAAATATATCATTGACCTTTTTAAAATAATCAATATCCATCATCATAATAGAAAGAGACCGTTCGCTCACTTTCTTATTTTCGATAGCGTTATAAAGCTCGGTTTCAATTCTGCCATGGTTATATACTCCTGTCAATGAGTCTTTTGAAGCAAGTTCTTCATTTTTTCTAAGAGTAGACAGTAATTCAACAGTATTTTCGTGGATATCCTGAACAATAAATACAAATCTGAAATCATCATTATTGTTTGTTTCGGCACGGCTGAAAATCAACTTTACCCAGATATATTTTCCTTCGAGATTTTGCATCTGACAGTCAAAAGACGTAGCTCTTCCCGGTGCAAGGTTCCTTTTCAGATAATCAGGCTCTGTGTGTTCAAGAAAGAGTGGCTGGTCCTCAGACCAAATCATATTTACGATCATCATACGCCAGTCAGTGTATTTTAAATCAGCTGCTACCATAGGTTCCTCAGAAAGTTCCGTGACACTAATGCTGCTTGTTGTGTCCTTGATTAGGTCAACATACATGGAGAAGAGGTATGTATTCTGAATATTATTCATTTTTTCATTGGTTAGGAATTCCTGTATATATTCACTGTTGTCAAGTTCGTCGAGAATGAGCATATAGATATTTTTATCGTCCAAAGGATATATTGTCATCTGAATTATATATGGAGTATTGTCATATACAAGCTTTAATCTTTTACTGTATTTGCCACGGAATTTTCCGTACAAAGGAATAAAGACATGATAATCACTTGCAATTCTTTTTGAACTGTTGTTAAAGTTATAAAATAGCTTTTCAATGAGGTCGTTATAATTTCCGCTTTCCTTGATTATATCCGAAAATATTCCCTTTCTGGAAATAGCCTTGTAGCAGTCAAGTTCGGCATGAATAATTAAGATAGCGTCCACTTTTTCTTTGAAAATTTCGAAAATATCATCTAATGTATAATTTTCTATTTTTCCCCGATCCATTTTAAATTCCTCCTTACGGTTGGGTGATACACCATTTTTATTCCACCTGTTTTCGGAGTTCACTCTTCAATCCTTCTAATATATTATTCTACGCTTTTTTTAGAGCATAATATACATAAAAACTTCTGTTACAATTGTGACATAATTCTATTGACAAAAACATTGGGACACAAGCCTTTAGTTAATTTAGTTTACCTTCGGCTTCAATTACTTCCATCATACCCCATCCTGTTATTATTTTCAAACTATTAATACAAATATCTACAGTTAAACACACAGACAGCACGTCTCAATCGCAAATCTATTCTTCATTGGATTGTACCTCCTGAAAAATTGTTGTTTGGAGAATTATCTTCTCGATTTTACTCTATCAGAAATTTCCTACGAGAAACTGTCGTTGCATGGAACATGATTTTTTTGACATGAATCATAGATATTTACGGAGCTTCTTGCTAAATCAATCTATATCCAGTAGGAAGTCTCTTATTACCTGCTCTTCTCCAACCTTTGCAAAACAAATCTGACCCATGTTGCAGATAGCAATTCCACTGAATACATATTTCTACAACTTGCCAATATAGCATCTTCTACAGTTTACTGCAAAATAAAAGGATAGGCAACTTTCACCCATCCTATAATATCCAACTAATTAGAAGTATAAGTTTTTGTTGATACTCTGCTCATTTCTTTTGCCTGGTAAATAAAAATAACATTTTACTATATAAATCCAACAAACTATAAAATTGTGAAAGGAAGGTGATGCCCACATGTCAACTAATAAACAAGCCAATAGACTAATCCATGAGAAATCCCCATACCTTCTACAACATGCTTATAACCCTGTAAACTGGTTTCCTTGGAGTGATGAAGCTTTTCAGAAAGCCAAGTCAGAAGATAAACCTATCTTCCTGTCTATTGGCTATAGCTGACCTGTATTCAAAGAACTTGTCACTGGTGACAAGTGCAACATGGCTAGTCGCCAAATTTAAAATGATGGAGATCGTTTTGCTATGCAAAGCCGACTCCTTGGCTAATCTACTATCAAATGATACCATGCACACCCATACATCAAACTG
>JAAYBT010000070.1 GCA_012730015.1 Clostridiaceae bacterium | reverse complement strand
ATTTAATGTGACGGATTATCTAAAGGCCGGAAAGAACCGTATTGCAGTTATGGTTTTGAAATGGTGCGACGGAAGCTACCTTGAGGATCAGGATATGTGGCGGCTTTCCGGAATTTTCAGAGACGTTTACCTGCTGAGCAGGCCAAAAGCACATATTACAGACATCTTCGTCAAGACGGAATTAAGCAGCAATTTTGATAAAGGCACAATTCGATGTGAAGTTGAAGTCATAAGCGATACTGCCTCGTCCGGCACAGGTCTGGAGGCTTCATCTGTTCGGGCGGTTTTGAAGGATATGCAGGGGAAAACCCTGTCTGATACCTCTTCAAATATATCAGGCAGCGGGAATATAGAAATTAGCGTTACGGAGCCCAAACTTTGGTCCGCAGAGTCACCGAGTCTCTATGAGTTGTACTTATACCATAATGGCGAGGTTATCCTATGTAAGGTCGGTTTCCGAACAATTGAGATAAGGGATTCGGTTATTTTCATAAACTCAATGCCCGTCAAGTTTAAAGGCGTAAACCGCCACGACTCACACCCGCAGCTGGGCCACGCTATCCCGGTAGATCATATGAGGCGAGATTTGATACTCATGAAGCAGCATAACATAAATGCAATAAGAACCGCGCATTACCCAAATGACCCCAGATTCCTGGAAATGTGTGATGAACTCGGCTTCTATGTAATTGATGAGGCGGATCTTGAGACGCATGGGTGCTCAAATGCAGGCGATCTCAACATGCTTTCCAAAGATCCGCGTTTTGAAGAGGCCTATTTGGATAGAATGCAGCGCATGGTGGAGAGAGACAAGAATCATGCAAGCATCTTGATTTGGTCCCTGGGCAACGAATCCGGTTTCGGCAGCAATCATATAAAAATGGCACAATGGGCCAAAGTCCGTGATAATAGCAGGCTGCTTCACTATGAAGGAGCTTTCTCTCCTGATTGCTTTAATACTTTGGAAAACAAGGCTGACACAAACTGTTTTGATGTATACAGCAGAATGTACCCATCTATTGAGTGGATTACAGATGAATTCCTTAAAGACGAAGGTGAGACACGCCCCTTAATTCTTTGCGAATTCAGCCATGCGATGGGAAATGGGCCGGGGGATTTGAAGGATTATTGGGATGAATTTTATCAGCATCCCAGGCTGGCCGGCGGTTTTGTGTGGGAATGGACCGACCATGGAGTAAAAAGCACAACTTCCGATGGAATAGAATACTACGCCTATGGGGGAGATTTTGGCGATGAGCCTAATGACGGCAACTTTTGCATTGACGGCCTTGTAACTCCCGACAGAACGCCCCATAGAGGGTTGCTGGAGTTGAAGAGTGTTATTGCTCCCGTGAGAGTCGAGGCAGCTGATTTGGCTAAGGGAAGGGTAAAGATAACAAACCTTTACGATTTCACAGACCTTACCCATCTGGCATTGAATTGGAATATCGAGAAGGATGGAATAGTTGTTGAAAACGGCTGTACTTCTGGTGTGTCTTTAGCTCCCCACAAGACAGCAACAGTTACTCTTCCATATACCATGCCTGAAAAAGCTGATGGAAGGTATTTTCTTAACATTTCATTTTGTCTTGCTGTAAACACGGCATGGGCGAAAATAGGACATGAGATTTCCTTTGAGCAATTTGAGCTGCCTGTGGCAAAGATCAAGAAAGTGATAGTTGATAAAGCTGTAATGCGCTCACTGAGCATTGAAAGGACACAGGAGGAAATCCTTATTACCGGCTATGATTTTAAGTATGTATATAATATGTTTTACGGCACATTTACCACTATGGAATATAAGGGTGTCAAAATGATATGCTCAAGGCCCAAGTTTAATGTATGGCGGGCTCCTACCGACAATGATATGTATATTAAGAAGCATTGGATGGCGGAAGGGCTGGACAGGCTCAATACGCATACCTACGGCTCCTTGGTGACGGAAGAGGATGAAAAGCATATCACAATTAAGTCAGATTTTTCGTTGGGCGGGCATACAAGGATGCCCGCAATCCGCGCCTGCGTCCTGTGGACTGTGTTCGGCAGCGGTGACATTGTTATGAAGCTGCAAGGAAAGATAAGAGAGGATATACAGTCTCTTCCCAGGTTCGGACTTCAATTATGTATGCCCAAGGGCAATGAGTTTGTTGAATTCTTCGGCTATGGCCCCCATGAGAGCTATATTGATAAAAGGAGGAGCACAAGAAAAAGCCGATATGCTTCATCAGTAGATGAAATGCATGAGAGCTACCTTATGCCTCAGGAAAACGGGAGCCACTACTCCACCGAATGGGCGACTATTACCAATGAGCTCGGAACGGGACTTCTCTTCGTGGGCATGGACGACTTTTCACTTAATGTATCCCATTATACGCCCGAGGATATTACCAGGGCTAAGCATCCCCATGAGCTTAAACGCAGGGATGAAACCATTGTGAATGTGGACTGGAGGATGGGCGGCATAGGTTCTAACAGCTGCGGCCCTGAGCTGTTGCCTCAGTACCGCATTTCTTCGGAGTCCGAAATTAATTTTATGCTCCGGATTAAGCCACTGTTTAAAGATGATAGCTTGACAGATATAGTGCTAGGTGACTACTCATTTTGAAGCTTTGATACAGTATAAAGGCCCTATTTAGTAGCCCTTTGGCCATGAAATAGGGTCTTTTATCACGAATATTCCCCAAAGCTGCAAAGACGAGAAGCGATTTTGCTTTGCAAAACACAAAAAGCTCCACTGCGTGAAGCCTCTTAAGGTAGATTATACCGCTTGCAGCGGATAATCATTGGTGGGAGCTATAGGGCTCGAACCTATGACCCCCTGCTTGTAAGGCAGGTGCTCTCCCAGCTGAGCTAAGCTCCCGTATTTGGTTTTACTAAAACAGGAGGCCGAAGCATTTCCTTACGTCCTCCTGCTCCAAAGGTTAGACATCGTTTTGCTTCGCAAAGCCGAGTCCTTGGTGACCCATAGGGGACTCGACCGCGCCGCT
>JAAYBT010000069.1 GCA_012730015.1 Clostridiaceae bacterium | reverse complement strand
TTCAAATGGTGGGTGCTTCTTAATTCATAGTGGCATTACAAAGCAAAAAGCACAATACATTTCAGGGTGCGCGACCGGGGTGGCTTATTGACAAAAATTTGTCAAAGATGTATAATTCCATTGTTAAGTTGATGTTAAGGGGGCAACTCATGGCTTCGAATAAAAAAATCTCTATGGCTGTTATCAGACGTCTTCCCAGGTACTACAGGTATCTGTCGGATCTGCTCTTGATGGATATTAACAGGATTTCTTCAAAGGAGCTCAGCACTAGGATGGGCATTACCGCCTCCCAGATAAGGCAGGACTTAAATTGCTTTGGGGGGTTTGGTCAGCAGGGTTACGGCTATAACGTGGAGCTTCTTTTTAACGAAATAGGTAACATTCTCGGTGTAAATAGCAAGTTTCAGACTATCGTCATCGGAGCAGGTCACATGGGCCAAGCGCTGGCAAACTACGGTAACTTCGAAAAGAGGGGCTTTCAGATTGTCGGAATTTTTGACAACAATCCTAAACTAGTCGGAAAAGAGATCAACCATATGAAGATTCAGCATATGGACAATTTAGATGACTTTGTAAAGAAATATCATGTTGATATCGCGATGCTGACTGTTCCCTATGATTATGCGAGAGAAGTAGCGGAAAGAGTGGCGCTTCTTGGTATAAAAGGTCTTTGGAACTTCTCGCCAATGGACTTGAAGCTTCCCTATGATACAGTTATAGAAAACGTTCATCTTAGCGACAGCCTTATGGTGCTCGGATATAAGATAAGGGATAAATTCCCAGGTAAAACATAAGCTCAGCAGAATAGTCGAACTACCAGACCACTACTCCCTATAATTTATTTAGCGTACTAAAGAACTCCGGGTACACTATATCCACAGCCTGTGTTTTTCTTATCATTGTCTCCCCTTCCGCCGCAAGACCAGCAACAGATAAAGCCATGGCTAAGGAGTAATTGTTTCTGCTTTCTACAACGGTACCTCTGAGACCTTCTCTTCCCTCTATCACAAGGCCATCCTCTATTTCAGAAATCTTGGCCCCCATTTTAGATAGCTCCATGGCTATTGCCTTAAGCTTTCCTGACTGCTCTATTTTAAATCCTGATATTCCACTTACTTCTGTGGTCCCCTTAGCGAATGCAGCCGCAACAATCATAACCGTTAGCTCATCCAGAAGGCAGGGTATCAGCTGCCCATCAATTTTTGTGCCTTTCAGCTCTGATGCCTTAACGTGAATATCAGCAAATGGTTCATTATTGATTGTCCGCTCGTTAACAATTTCTATTTTCGCTCCCATAGTCCTGTAAACATTTATGAACTGGGTTCTTGTCGGATTTACACCTACATTTTTTATTAAAATATCTGAGTTTGCAACAAGAAGACCTGCCGTTATAAAGTAGGCAGCCATAGAAATATCACCGGGTATAGATACATTGCGCGCATAAAGGTTTTCGACCCGATGACTGATAACCCTTAGCCCATCTGTTTTTATGTCTGCTCCGAAGTAATTGAGCATCAGCTCGGTGTGATTTCTTGATTTTACAGCCTCCGTTATAGTTGTTTCTCCTTCGGCGTATAGACTTGCAAGTAACAGTGGTGATTTTATGTTGGTTTCCAAAGATGAAATGTCAAAGCTTGAGCCCTTGAGCGCAACGGGCGAGATAGCAAGCGGACAGAAGTTGCCATCCTCCTTGCCGGAAATATTTGCTCCCATTTGTTGAAGGTAAGCTGCAACAGCCCCCACAGGCTTTTTCATCACATCCTCGTTTCTGGTTAGATTAGAGTTAAACTGCTGTGCGCTAAGGACACCCAAAAGCAGCCTTAGTGCAGTACCGGATCGGCCTGCATTCAGAATAGAGCCGGGCATTTTCAGACCATATAGCCCTTTACCATGCACTCTAATTTTGCTATTACTGAGGATATCAATGCCAATCGACATTTTTCTAAAGCATTCTATTGTGTTAATGCAATCCTCACTCAATAGGAAATTATCTATCTGAGTTGTACCACCGGCAAGAGCGCCAGCCACAACAGCTCTATGAGATATTGACTTGTCAGATGGAACTGTTATCTCTCCTCTTAGTGCACTTCTGCTTTCAATCAGCATTCCTATCTCCTCCTGAACCTGTATTCAGTAACTCCTATATAAAATAGGCATAACATCATTTGTTTTTGTATACTTTATATCCCTTATCTACCAACAAGTCAAATGCAATATTTGTACTATTACCATCGGATAAGTCTACTATCAGACACCCTTGCTCGAGCTCCCTGCTGTTTGATACGCTTATGTTCTTGATATTTATCTTATTGCTTCCAAGCAGCATTGCTATCTCGCCAATAACTCCCGGCTCATCCCGCACATCTACAATGAGCCTGTAAAGCGGTTGAATCAAGCCTTGCATTCGATCTGATATAGTATCCCTGAACTGTCCTGCATCCTTAAAGTACTTGCGCACATCATCGAACCCACCATTTTGGAGCCTTTGGATAAAGCCATCAAGTATTTTCTGAAAACGCTCCATGATTTCGATAACATGAACCTTATTGCTAAAAACAATGTTTTCCCACATGAGAGGATCGGAGGAAGCAATTCTTGTAATATCCCTAAAGCCTCCCGCAGCGAGCATCTGCATCCTACCCTTGCCCTCGTCCATCTCCTCGATTAGGTTGACAAGGCCTGCCGCAATAACATGTGGTACATGGCTGATGCCTCCCGTAGCTATATCATGCTCCTTAGCGGACATTACAATTGGAATAGCACCGATTCCTTCAACTATGGCACAAAGCTTCTCTAATGCGTCTCCAGTGGCCGAATCGCAGGGAGTCAATATGTAATACGCATTCTCGAACAAGTGCCCATAGCTGTTTGCAAATCCCGACCTTTCGGTACCCGCCATGGGATGTCCTCCGATAAAGCAGGGGGGACGAACCATACTATTGACAAGCCCGGTAATCTCTTCCTTTGTGCTACCTGTGTCCGTAATAATACATGTGTCCTTCACATGCTCCGTCAGCTCAGTAATAACTTTGAATGTATGCTTTAGCGGCGTACATACAAATATTAAATCGGAAGAATAAACCTCGGCATTAGGTGCGGTGAACCCGGCAGATATAATTCCCTGCTCGGTTGCGGCCTCCAGTGCCTGCTGGTCTGTATCAACACCAATAATATGGCGAAAACCCAGCTTATTATGCAGGGCTTTTGCAATCGAGCCGCCTATCAATCCCAGACCTATTATCGCAACTTTATTCTGAATCATTCTTGAACTCTCTTCCTACTATTTCGGCAATCTTCCCAATATCTTTACATAAGCTACTGAAAGCCTCGGGTGAAAGCTGTTGTGTTGCGTCTGACAGTGCAGCTTTGGGACTTGGATGAACCTCGATAATAAGTCCATCGGCTCCTGCAGCAATAGCTGCTCTTGAAAGGGCAAGGATATACTGCGTTTTACCTGCGGCATGGCTTGGGTCCACGATTATGGGCAAGTGGCTGTTCTCCTTCACAACAGGTACACAGCTAATGTCCAGCGTATTTCTGGTAGCCGTTTCAAAGGTCCTAATACCACGTTCACAAAGAACTACGTTATAGTTGCCTTCACTCATGATATATTCAGCGGCATTTAGCCACTCATCTATAGTCGTAGCAGATCCCCTTTTAAAGAGCACAGGTTTACCGGATCGCCCAACCTCTCTTAGAAGATGAAAGTTCTGCGAATTGCGCGCCCCTATTTGAAACATATCAACATAAGACGATGCGATTTCAATAGACCACTCGCTGATTACCTCTGTTACAGTAAGAAGTTCATTGGCCTCGCCGGCTTCCTTGAGCATTTTCAAGCCTTCCTCTTCAAGACCCTGAAATGAGTACGGAGAAGTCCTTGGCTTAAAGGCACCGCCCCTCAGAAACTTAGCGCCGGCCTTTTTTACAGCCCTTGCAGCTGCCATAATTTGCTCGCTGCTTTCTATGGCGCATGGTCCCGCCATCATAATCAGTTCCTTACCACCGATTTTGACTCCCTTGATGTCGATAACACTGGGCTCAGGCATAAATGTCCTGCCCGCCAGTTTATAGCTTTCCATAATAGGTACCAGTTTATCGACACCCTGCATTAGCTCAAGAGGTATACTGCTGAGCAGCCTTTTGTCCCCAATCACGCCTATTATGGTTCTTTCCATTCCCTTTGAGATGTGAACGCCGAGCCCTGCGTTCTCAAGAACTCCGGACACCTCTCGAATGTCGGAATCACGCGCTCCCGGCTTCATTACAATAATCATGTCATTCTTCCTTTCTACCGTTTTTCAATAGTCCTAACAATGCTATTCTCACCATTCTACTGTTCTACAATCCACCCCAGGCTCCTAAGTCAGGAGCAAGAGATGTTTTGATATAAATTTACAATGATATACCGTGATTGTCAAGAAAAAGAGCCCAAATGAATTGGCTTCAGATACCGGTAGCTCTGTTCGTGGAGATAGTGTTTCCGCTCCAATATCCTACTTCCCAGCACTGATGCGATTGGGAAGATGGGCTTTATTTTATTAAATGCTCGCGGCGCGATACACACGAAACGCGTACGGAAAGCTCTAAAGCGCCCGCAGCGTATTTTGCTTTGCAAAAACGCGGTTTGGCGTGCAATTCGCGCAAGCGTTCATTGAATTTCTATATAAGCATGTTATAATAAACTATGATTATTTTAGCGTGCAATGAGATTTCCCTGTCCTTTGGGACAGATATTATACTTAATAAGGTCAGCTGCAATGTGCATCGAGGTGAAAAGGCAGCACTGGTCGGGGTTAACGGGGCCGGTAAATCAACGCTTTTCAAGATTATCCTTGGAAGCCTGCAGCAGGATTCCGGCGATGTTTTTATGTCCAAAGGATTGCGGATAGGATACCTTGATCAAAGCTCAGGGCTTGATTCCGAGAACACAATTTGGGCGGAGATGCTGACAGCATACCATACACTGACATCTATGGAGGCTCGCCTTAAGCTGCTTGAAAAGAACATCAGCCAGGAAAAGAATGAGGAGCACCTTCACTCATTAATGAAGGAATATGATAGACTTCTGGAGTGCTTTACGAGAGAGGGCGGATATGAATACAATAGCAGGATAAGAGGAGTTCTTCGCGGCCTCGGCTTTACAGACGAAGAGTTTGAGCTCGCAATAAGAAATTTGAGCGGCGGGCAAAAAACGCGCCTGGCATTGGCAAAGCTGCTGCTGGAGGAGCCTGATCTGCTCCTTCTGGACGAGCCTACCAATCACCTGGATATGAACGCCATAGAATGGCTGGAGGATTTCCTCAAGAGCTACAAGCAGTCAGTCATTGTTATCTCTCACGATAGATATTTTCTTGACGCGGTGACAACTAAGACAATTGAGCTGGAAAACTGCGAGTGCACTACCTACTCCGGCGGCTACTCCGAATATGCTAAGCAAAAGGCTATTGCCCGAGAAATACAGCACCGGCACTATGACCTGCAGCAGAAGGAAATTGCTCGCATGGAGGCATTTATTGAGCAACAGAGGCGCTGGAACAGAGAAAAAAACATAATAGCGGCACAAAGCCGTCAGAAGGCCATAGACCGGATGGAGAAGCTGGATGCGCCAAAAAAACTTCCCGGTAGTATTAAGATAAAGTTCAGAAGCGATGTCGTCAGCGGAGACAATGTCCTGTTAACCGATAACCTTTCAAAAAGCTTCCCCGGCAAGGAATTATTCAAGGACCTTAGCATCGATATTAGGCGTGGCGAGAAGACTTTTATCATTGGGCCAAACGGCTGCGGCAAATCAACATTGCTAAAAATTCTTGTGGGGAAAATACCCCAGACTGAAGGCAGCTTCGAATATGGACACAAAATAGTACTCGGCTATTATGACCAGGAATTAGAAGGCTTGGATGATAACAATACAGTGCTGGAAGAGGTATGGGATGAGAATGAAAAGCTGACCCACACCCAAATTCGAAATGCCCTGGCTCAGTTTCTTTTCTTTGGCGAGGATGTTTACAAGAATATCGGCATTTTGAGCGGCGGTGAGAAAAGCAGAGTAGCACTTACTAAGCTTATGCTGTCCGGGGCTAATCTGCTCGTGCTGGATGAGCCTACCAATCATCTGGACATAAACTCCAGAGAGGCTCTCGAGGAGGCTTTGCTCGCCTTTGATGGAACTATGCTTGTGGTGTCACATGATAGATACTTTGTCAGGAAGCTTGCCTCAAGAATTATTGAAATGACAAACACAGGGCTGGAGGACTATAGGGGCGACTATGGCTACTATCTTGACCACCGAAGGCTTAGTGTCAGCCAGGCTAGTGGAAACGACCAAACATTTTCTTCTGCAAAGCAGGAGCATTTGGACAGCAAAGAGGAGAAAGCAAGGCGACGTAAGCTTGATAAGCAGCTTGCCACATGCGAGAAAGAGATTAGCAGCATAGAAGCAAGAATTACCGAGCTAAGTGAAGAAATGTCCCGCAATGATGCATTGAGCGATCACGTTTTGCTTTCTGCGCTTCACGAGGAACAGCTTGATCTGGAAAAACGGCTTGAACAGCTTTACGCCGACTGGTCCGCTTATACTGAAGAGGTCGAGCATTTGGAACCTATTTGAAGTAATCGTCGATTCCCTTCTTTATTGCCACAGCGATCGACGACTGATACTCATCGGTTCCCAGTCTGCTCTCCTCTGCTGCATTTGAAAGAAAGCCGCACTCAACAATAGTTGTAGGGGTTCTTAAGTCCTTCAGTATTACGATTTGATCCTTCTTCTCCTGGGGCTGCCGTTTATTGCTTCTATCGACGTTTTCTCTTAGTGCTTCCTGGATGCAGGTAGCCAGCTTCAAGCTCTCAGTTGAGTATGGCGGGTAAAAGGTCTGTGCCCCATAATATTGTGCTTCCTGAAAACTGTTCATGTGTATGCTAACAACAATGTTAGCACCGCTGTTATCCATGATATCCTTCCTGCGAGTCAAATCCTGAAGCCTTTTATTGTAAATATCCGTAGTTCCTTCACTATAGAAAAGCTTATCTTCCTCACGCGTCATGATAACCTTATAGCCATCATTCTCCAGCAGCCCCTTAACCTTTGCTGCAACCTTCAGGTTCAAATCCTTCTCCTTCAAATCACTGTAGCTGCTGACTTTCCCGGGATCCTCCCCGCCATGACCCGCATCGATGATGATAGTCTTCTTATCTTGCTCTCCAGGGGCAAGATTGGAAACCTCGGTATCCGTATTCATATTCAGGCTGTAAATTGCCAGGAGCAGGGCAAAAATTAGGCCTATTAGAATAACATTGGACTTTCTCATAATAATAATCATATTGTTCCGTCTCCAAATACAAATTGATCAGCTCAATTTCCCTGCAGTGTTAAAGACACTATTTGCATGCATAGGCAGGAAAGTGAGATCATTATAAGAATATTCACAGACAGGTTGGACATATTACACTACTGTCCACTTGATGCCTTCTTTTTCTTCTTTTTCTTGCCTGAATGCTTTTGCTCCAAAGTTGGATTCCAAGGGCTTTTCGTGAAAGGCTTTTCCTGAACAGTATCATCCTTTTTAAGAATCTTTTCCATAATGTTAATCCCGTAGTATCCGGCAAGATAGCCTAGCATGGCAACCACGGGTATCACAAGTATTGCTGTAATATAAGCAGGTATGGATTTGTTCATCCAGGCAACGATAAAGTATACCGGGCCAAATAAACCATCGATTGCTAATTCTCTAAGCCTATCT
>JAAYBT010000068.1 GCA_012730015.1 Clostridiaceae bacterium | reverse complement strand
TGATATAGCGCCTATCTTACAGCAAGCAATAATAGCCTTTGGAGGAGAAAACATGAATATACAGCTTTCCAGTTTGTGGCCCAGGGTGCTGGACCTGCTTAAGAATGAATTGACTGAAATCAGCTACAACACTTGGATTAAAACTATTGAACCTCTTTCAATCAATTCAAGTACCATTGAGCTTGGAGTACCTACGGATTTTAACAAGGGCATACTGGAATCTAGATATATTGCGCTTATATCAAACGCAGTTAAGCAAATTGCTTCAAGGGATTACAGCTTTGCAGTCGTTATTCCCTCTCAGGAATCGTTCACAAGAAATGCGGATTTGAGTGATTCTTCATCTAATGAAGATCTTTACAATTCGATTTTGAATCCCAAGTACACTTTTGACACCTTTGTCATAGGAAACGGCAACAGATTAGCACATGCGGCCTCGGTTGCCGTAGCCGAGGCACCTGCCCAGGCCTATAATCCTCTTTTCCTTTATGGAGGGGTCGGCCTTGGAAAAACTCACCTTATGCACGCCATCGGCCATTACATATTAACCCAGAACCCTTCCTCCAAGGTGTTGTACGTGTCATCTGAAAAGTTTACCAACGAGCTGATAAACGCAATTAAGGATGATAGAAACGAGGAGTTTCGTAGTAAATATAGGAATATTGATGTCCTTCTCATTGACGATATCCAGTTTATTGCCGGAAAGGAGAGGACTCAGGAGGAGTTTTTCCACACCTTCAATGCCCTTTACGAGGCTAACAAGCAGATCATAATTTCCAGCGATCGTTCGCCCAGGGAGATTAATACGCTTGAGGATAGACTTAGATCAAGGTTTGAGTGGGGCCTTACAGCTGATATTCAATCCCCCGACCTTGAGACCAGAATTGCAATATTGCAGAAAAAGGCACAGATGGAAAATCTTTTTATACCTAACGATGTTCTTGTATTCATCGCAAACAAGGTTGTTTCCAATATTAGAGAGCTTGAAGGAGCATTAAACAGGGTTATTGCATATTCCACACTTACTGAAACTGAGCTGTCGGTTGAACTATGTGCAGAGGCTTTGAAGGAGCTTCTGGCAGCCGCCAATAGTAAGGTCATTGATTCTACTTACATTATAGAGGCCGTTGCCAGGTACTATGATCTTAGACCTGAAGAATTCCTTTCCCAGAAAAGAAGCAGAAATATCTCCTTCCCTCGTCAGATTGCAATGTACCTTTGCAGAGATATTATGGGGATATCTCTTCCAAAGATCGGTAATGAATTTGGAGGCCGTGACCACACAACTGTTATCCATGCTATAACGAAGATCGAGCAGGATATAGAGAACGACCCGGAAACTGAGCGTACCATTCAGGAATTGAAGAGAAATATAACTGGTGCATAGAAATGATGTATCCACATTTTTTTGTTGATATGGGGATAAAGAGCTGTTAGTTAAATGTGGATATGTAGGCGAGGATTTCTATAATCCAAATTACACACAATCTGTCCACAGAGTATTTAACAGGCCGGATAAGCCTTAATGAAAGCTTTAAAGCAGTTATGCACTGAATTAACAACACTTACTACTATTACTGGTTTTTATATTATCTTTATAAATAAGGACATTGGAGGTAAGCCGTAATGAAATTTATTTGCTCGAAGGAAAACCTGCTTGATGGAATCAATATCGTTCAAAAAGCTGTTTCTTCAAAGACCACCTTCCCGATTTTAGAGGGAATTCTTTTAGAAGCCGATGACAAAATAAAGCTGACAGGAAATGATCTTGAAATTGGAATTGAATGTTATGTAGAAGCTGATGTTAAAAGTCCGGGGAAAATAGTACTCAATTCCAGAATGTTCGGAGAAATTATAAGGCGCCTGCCGGATGCAGAGGTTCTCATCGAAGTGAAGGAGAAGGATGTAGTTGTAATAGAGTGTGAGAGCTCGCTGTTTGAAATCAGAGGGATGTCTCCTGAGGGTTTTCCTGCGTTGCCATCTGTCGAAAAGGTGAATGGGATAAAGATAAGCCAAAAAATTATTAAGGAAATGATTAAGCAAACTATATTTGCCGTGAGTATGGATGAAAACAGGCCAATCCTTACAGGCTCTTTATTTGAATATAAATCAGGAACCCTTACGATTGTTTCAATTGATGGATATAGGCTGGCACTAAGGACATTGAAGCCCGAAAGCCAGGTGCAGGACTATAGTATGGTTATACCGGGAAAGACACTAAACGAGATTTCTAAGATAATACAGCCTGTTGACGAGGAGCTTACTATATATGCGACGGGTAATCAGATTCTCTTCGATCTGGGAAATTGCACTATGGTATCCAGACTTCTTGAAGGAGAATACCTGAACTATTCGGGTATAATACCGAAGGAGCATGAAACGATGGTGACTGTTAACACGAAGGAGCTGCTTGCATGCTTCGAGAGGGCATCTCTTATCATAGTAAACGATGAAAGACGTTATCCTGTTAATTTAGAGATTTCTGATGATATGATGGTTATCACATGTAATACTGAGGTCGGTAATGTGCGCGAAGAGATAAAGGCTGATATGGATGGAAAGAAGCTTGAGATAGCCTTTAATCCCAAGTATTTCATCGATGCACTGAAGGTCATTGAGAATGAAACGGTGAATATTTATTTCACAACGAACATAGGTCCATGCACAATAAAACCTGTGCAAGGTGATGACTTTGCTTATCTGGTGCTGCCGATACGCAAGTAGAAGACAGATGGCTTATGTGAGTAATGATAGGGCTTGAAGAGAAGGGTGAAATCTTAATAGATGGAAAGTGAAGTAAGAAGGAAGATTGAAGTGAGTAATGAAGGAATAATCGCACAAGAGGTGAGAATCAGCACCGAGTATATAAAGCTCGAGCAGCTACTAAAGCTGGCAGGTATTGTGGGTAGCGGCGCTGATGCTAAAGCTGTCATAACCGGCGGTGAAGTGATGGTTAATGGTCATGTGGAGCTGCAAAGAGGCAAGAAGCTTCGACCCGGTGATTATGTGCAATTCGAAGGAAAAAAGTATTTAGTGGCGGAGGAATAGTCCTTTGCAAATAAAGAACCTGAAATTAAGAAACTTTAGGAATTATAGCCGTCTTGATGTAGATTTTTCCGAAACATTCAATATTATTTATGGTAACAACGCGCAGGGAAAAACTAATATTATTGAGGCTATATTTTTATGCGCATCAGGCAGGTCCCATAGGACTTCTAGAGATGATGAGATGGTTAAATATGATTCCGGCGGATTTGAGGTAAATCTTCAGCTTAGGAAAAGAGACTTTGATGATGAAATAGGAGTATTGTTTAACACTGTTAAAAACGGTTCGGAAAAAAGGAAGAAAATCAGCATCAATGAAATACCACTAAAGAGAATTGGCGATCTGATGGGGCATTTAAATGCGGTTATATTTTCTCCTGAGGATTTGCTCATTGTTAAGCAAGGGCCTTCGGAAAGACGACGTTTTATAGATATAACACTTAGCCAGCTGAGACCTGCCTATTTTTATGATCTACAGAAATATTCTCGTATTTTGTTTCAGAGAAATACGCTTCTAAAAAGAATCTGCATTCAGAAGAATCTAGTGGATACACTAGAGGTTTGGAATAAACACCTTGTAAAGACAGGCTCTAGAATTGTTAAGGCTAGAATGAATTTTATTGATAGGTTAAATGTCTTGGCCGGAGCAAGGCATGAGAAGCTGACTAATAATGAGGAGAAGCTGGAGCTATTATATGATCCTTCATTTAAAATAACTGCTGAATGCTCTGAGGATGAAATAGAGGATGTCTTTTACAGAGCCTTGATTAGAGGTAAGGAGAATGAATTACGCAAGGGCACTACGGTTATAGGACCTCATCGTGACGATATGCAAGTTGTCTTAAATGGTGAGAGTACCAAAATATATGGTTCGCAGGGCCAGCAAAGAACAGCAGTATTATCTATGAAGCTGGCGGAAATTGACTTGATGCAGGAGGAAAGCGGCGAATTTCCGGTACTGTTGCTGGATGATGTGCTATCTGAGCTGGACGATAGAAGAAAAGAGTTCCTTTTGGACAGCATTGGTGGATTGCAAACCTTTATTACCAGCACGGATAGAGGCTTTTTTAACAGGGGTAATGATGAGGCTGCGTTTTTCTATATAAAAAACGGGACAATGCAAAGGAATTAGTACATTATAGAAAAGATTAATTTTGGGGAATTTACAACCGATTGCATCACAAGTTTATTTAAGATACAATATATAGGTAAAAATACGTTAGGAGGCATGTAATGTTTTTACATATTGGCGGTGAAGTTGCAATTCCTATGAAAAACATTATCGCAATAATGGATATCGATACGACTACTTTATCCAAGGATACAAAGGAGTTTTTGAGGACTGCTGAGGAAGAGGGTTTTGTCGAATCCATATGCAATGATTTGCCTAAATCTTTTATCATTACTGAAATGAATAAAAGAAGTAAAATTTATTTATCACCTATTTCTTCATTAACATTGCAGAAGAGATCAGGATACATAAAAAATTTCGATAACATTAGATAAGGGAGCTTGTTACTAGAGAAACGGGAGGATAACATGGAACTGAATCACTATGAGAATCATGAAGTATATGATGAGAATCAAATACAGGTGCTTGAAGGTCTTGAGGCTGTTAGAAAAAGACCGGGTATGTATATAGGGACCACATCATTAAGAGGCTTGCATCATTTGGTCTATGAAATAGTCGCAAATAGTATTGATGAAG
>JAAYBT010000067.1 GCA_012730015.1 Clostridiaceae bacterium | reverse complement strand
AAGCCGGCGACTGATATGTGGACTAGCTTAAAATCTTTGTATTCCTTCTCAATAAAATATAGTGGCACTATAGCTCCATGATCCAGCTCTTCAGATATTCTATATCTTATCGCCAGTGACTTATCGAGCCCTCCACACGCAATCCCCTCTGAATTGGCAATATTTATGATTTTATTTGTCAGGTACAAATTGTTTTCAAACTCAAGACTAACCCCGGGAGCCCGGAATTTAATCATGTCTCCCCGTAGAATACGCTTCGTGTTTATGTGGATGAAATCTTGAAAAACCGGGCCATGTGGTGATGTTAGAATTATCGTCGAGGGTTTAAGCCTTCCTATTTCCTCCGCCGCTTTTCTAAGTGAGGCAAGTGTAGCATCTGCTCCCCGCTCTGCTCCCCTGCCAACCTCAGGTATCATTACCGGCGGGTGCGGAAAGATAAATGCTCCTTTAATAATACCCATTACCCACAACCTTTCTGAAGCAGGGACAGCTCTCTTTAACAATTTAGCTGAAAGTAGAAAATAGTCCCCCTGCTTCCAAGAACATCCTTCTACTTTCACAACTTAAAATCATCATTCATCTGCATGTTATCTTACCGTCTTCCATCCAGCCAATAACCTCAGACACGGCATTGTTGTCATTATTGGTGCAATTAAGGTCTGCGATATCCTTAAGCTCATGATGAGCATTTTCCACCGCAATGCCTATGTCTGCCTCCTTTAGCAGCTCCACATCATTAAGATTGTCACCCATCGCGATTACACAGGCCTTATCAAATCCGGGCATCTGTCTTAACACCTTTAGGGCACTGCCCTTTGAAACGTTCTGGTTCAATATCTCCAGGAACTGAGGCTCGGAGAAAACATGAGCAAAGGGCTCATCAAACCCCTTCAGAAATTCATCTATCTGAACCAGCTTTGCCGGATCCCCTACCAATATTACCTTAACCCAAGGCTTCGGTACAGCATCCAAGGAGCTAATGATAGGTTCAAACTGTTCTCTCACAACATGATTGTGAGTATATTCATTTCCTCCAACCAAATACATCCTTGCATCATGATAGACCTCAACAGCTATGCCCTGAAATCTCTCAATGGCAATATTTACAATGGGCTCAACCAAATCCGCCTCAAGAGTGTCTTCCCACAGTAGCCTACCCGCCTGGAAATCATATATTGCTGCGCCATTATAAACTATAGCTGGCACATTTATTGGCAAATCCTTCACATATCGCTTAACAGACTTCTCCATTCTGCCGGTTGCCACGGTAAATAGGCCGCCACCAGCCACAAAACGATCAAGCGCCCTCTTATTCTCCATACTCAGCTTGCTTGTGCTGTCCAGCAAGGTCCCATCCATATCGCAAACTAAAAGCCTGCCTTCAAAAGGTAGACGACTCAATCGAAATACACCCCTTTACTAGTCACTTTACTTTAGCAATTGTCTTGTTTATTGACATGTCTATTATGCTAGCTTTTGTCTCGTCTTAGTCTTCACGCATTTGCTTAGCTACCGCATTGCTTCCTCAAATCAATGCTATCATAACAGCACAGACATCTCAAGGCCAGTCCAATAAATTAGCTCAGCCAAAGCATATGTGAGGCATTGAGCAAACAGCAAGAGCTATGATTAGAAGCTATGAACCAGTAGATTTGTAGTGTCTGACGCCGATGCGCCAGAAAAGAAGGCAGGGGACTATAAACAGCAAACCAATCAGAGGCAAAAGCATGTATATAACCCTATCTGTCCTTCCGGTAAGATATAAAAACGGGTAATATTGAAAAAGCGCTAATGGAACTATATAAGTAAAAAATTTCAAGACGCCTTCGCCATAAACGGAAAATGGATACCTACCGAACTCTCTGCCGCCATCGGTAAAAATGTTCAAAAATTCCAACCCTTCAATTGTAAAAAAACAAAGGCTGGCATAAATAACAAACAATCCTGAAAACACGCCAAAGCCGCCTATGATCATAAAAAACAGCGTTAATATTTTATCGAAGCTCCAAACAACCTCGCTTGAAGGAAGAGCATAGGCGAACATAAGCAGCGCCTGAAGTAATCGTCCGATTCTCGAAAACTCAATTCTCGATGCCAGCACTTGTAGAATTTCATTCCTCGGGCGAACCATAATGCGATCAAATTCGCCGTTCGAGATAATTACAGAGAATGTGTCAAAGCCACGGACAAAGCATTCCGCTAGAGAAAAGGAGGTCAACAAAACCGAAAAGCATAAAAGAACCTCGCAATAGGAGAATCCACTCACCGAATGGAAGCGCGAAAACATGAAATAGACTCCGAGAAAAGCAGTGAAGGATACCAAAAACTGCCCGATGGTCGACATTACAAATGATGCCTTATATTGCATCAGGCTTCTTAAGATCACTGAAGCATACTTCAAATACAATTTCATGTTATCCTCCCTGTACGACCACTTTTCTTAAAGCCCGTACCATTAACGTCTTACCTAATGCAAGGAGTATTATTAGCCATATAATTTGAAGCGATATTGCTGACGCTATCCTCTCCCCTGAAATATAGCCGTTATATATCATAAAAGGCGTACTTTGCATGGATGCGAAGGGTAACAGATACATTAGTGTCTGCAAGCTCTGCGGAAAGAAGGGCAATGGTATTATGGCTCCCGTGAAGAATTCTAAAACACTTGTGGCAAGTATCCGAATACCAATGGGCGATATTGTATAAAATGCTGATACATATATTATCATAGAAAAAGCCACCACCACTAAAAGGCCAAGAATCATGGAGATAATGAACAACAGACCCGCAGCAGGAGATATGGGAAGGGAGATATTATAAGGTGCAGGGAGAAATGCAGCAAAGACAAGGATAGGCAGGCAACGCAAAACAGCCCTTGAAATTCTGACTGCCATGTTTTTAGTAAACCACATAGCATAGATGTCTATCGGTCTGCATAGCTCATAAGCAATATTTCCACTCATAATTGAACCGAAAATGTCATTGTCAAAATACCATACCATATAAAGCGCCAGAAATGCCTGTTGGAGCCATATGTAGCTTGACAGCTCGGACATTGTCATGGGTAATGCATTTTGACTGCTTTGATAGAAAGCCCTAAACAATAAAATTGTCATGCCTCCCCATGCAAACTGTGTGGCCATTCCGGCCCATGCGGCAGCCCGGTATTGAAGGCCTATAGAAAATCTGATTTTGAAGAATGACAGATACTCCCTCATATTTTAAATTCCTTATAGACAGCCGCAACCATCTCTTCCGCTGAAGCCCCCATAAAGCTCCACTTTTGCAGATCGCTCAAAGTACCATCCAAGAGGATTCTCCCCTTGCCGATAAGTAATATCCTTTCAGTAAGCGCTTCAATGTCCTGCATGTCATGTGTAGTTAAGATAACAGTCGTTTTGCGCTCACTGTTGATTTTCTTTATGAAGCTGCGTACCGCAATTTTAGAAACCGCATCAAGTCCTATTGTGGGCTCATCTAGGAACAAAGTCCTGGGACTATGTAAAAGAGCTGCGGCAATTTCGCAGCGCATCCGCTGGCCTAGTGACAGCTGCCTTGCAGGCGTGCGAATAATCTGCGCGAGGTCCAGAAGCTCTTTGAGTTCATCAAGGTTTTTCTTGAAGACTTGGCTGTCCACCTTATAAATGTCCTTAAGCAGTTCAAAGCTATCAGCAACAGGAACATCCCACCAGAGTTGGCTGCGTTGCCCGAAGACAACACCGATTTCCCTGACATGGTTAACTCGGTCCTTCCATGGGGTTCTGCCGTTAATAAGACATTCTCCACTGTCAGGCGTGAGAATTCCGCTCATTATCTTTATGGTGCTGCTTTTCCCTGCTCCATTCGGCCCGATGTATCCCACCATTTCTCCATCATTAATAGTAAATGAAACATCGTTAAGCGCATTTACATAGGTGTATTCCCTGTGAAAAAACACCTTAACCGCCTCACGAAATCCGGCATTTCTCTTCGCGATTTTGAAGGTCTTGTTAATGTTCCTAAGTTCAATCATCTAACTCCTCAACTATTCCTCAAGCAATTTGATTTCGCAGGCATAAAAGACTCCTGCAGGAGCATTGGGGTTTGTATTCTCTTTCTCCAGGAAGCTTACACGAAGTCCTTCGCAAAACTTCTCAGGTCTTTTTTATCACCCTTTTGCTCTTCGCATTTGCCCTCCAGGTAAATGGGCATTAGAAACTGTATCTTCCCGGTCTCAGCCCTTAATGCTGCTCTTTCCATGGCCTCCTGAGGATCAAGAGAGAATTTGATAAAATCTACGATTTTCATCTTATGCGCACTCCCTGTTAGTGTTGGTATTGTCATCAAAAATATCTTTGACAAAGTATATTATAACAGAATTCGAATTACTCATGGTAAATTTCCACAAATAATCTATGAAAGCAGAGGGTCAGTTCAAACTCGGGGGTAGCATTAATAACGCAATGAACAAGGCAGCTCTCACACTTAATAAAAGCAGCTCTGGTTTGCTTATGAATGGATGGACAAGGCTGTATACCGGGAGGGCCTCAGTTTATTTTATGGCCATGAATAATATTTCAGGCATTGGGAACAAGTTCTTCGGGCCTTTCCCAGTGGCAGGCAAGAGATGCAAGCTAAGGCAAGGCACACAGGGAGCGGGCCTTCAAGATCGCCCTGGCTATGATAGAGAAATTCAAATAGACATAATCATGGGGGATGGCAGATGATAATTACTCAGTCCGCCTCTCCCCCGTTACTTCTTAGCTCCTAAGATTCTTAGCACCTATTCTCTTAAGCTCCTCAGCTCCTATTCTTTATGCTTTTATGCTTCTTTGCTTCTTTGCTTCTTTGCTTCTTTGCTTCTTTGCTTCTTTGCTTCTTTGCTTCTTTGCTT
>JAAYBT010000006.1 GCA_012730015.1 Clostridiaceae bacterium | reverse complement strand
AAGAGGTACTTGTCTCCAATAATATCCTTTATGTATCCAAAGAGTATTGGGCTGACAATAGCCGCCAGCATGGAAAAGAAGTAGTAATAGCCGGTGTACTTGCCAACCCCCTTGTTTGAGGTCATTTCTACCACCATGGGGTAAGAGTTGATGTTAATGAGCGCCCAGCTGACACCGCCAATGGCAAGCAAAACATAAAGCAGATTTGAGTTGTCACCTCCCACAAAGTTAGCACCAAGAAATACTGCAAGCAAAGCTACAATGCCTAACAAGATAGTTCGCTTTCTCCCTATCTTTGTGGCTAATAGACCCGATGGAATCGAAAACACGACCAGCATAGCAGAGAAGACCGCCAGCATAAAGGAAGACTGGCTCTTGTCAATGAGAAGGACTGTCTCTCCATAGGTTGAGAAGAACGTCTCCACTGCATTGTACCCGGTAAACCAAAAGAAAATGGCAAGAAGCAGGAATATAAGGCTCAAGCCTACACCCTTATCCTTTTCCCCATCCCTTTCCCCATCAACCTTTCCGTCCCCGCCTTCGGTTGGTTTATCGTCTGCAACTTCCTTTGGCTCATGTACGAACAAATACATTACAATAATCGTCACGACCATAATTGCTGAACCCGCTGCAAAGGGTAGATATTCATTAAGCTGGAAGAGAAAGCCGCCAAGCAGGAATGCAATAACTGCGCCGACGCCGCCCATAAAATTGATCACGCCATTTGCCTTGCTGCGCAGCTGACGGGGAGTGAAATCGGGCATCAGTGCTACTGTTGGAGCCCTATAAATACTCATAAAGAAGTTCATGGCTATAACCGTTATCATAACCGGAATTAAAGCCGTCCTCGTTGCAGGAATCAAAATGAAGGCCAGCGCAGAAAGCGGAATTCCAACCAAAAGATATGGCATCCTTCTGCCGTAACGAGTATTTGTCCGGTCGCTTAAGGCACCGAAAATCGGGAGAAATACTACAGCGAAAATGTTGTCGATCGTCATAACAGCTCCGACGGCGACACCAGACAAGCCAAGGTCCTTCAGGTAGATAGGCATCGCTATGTTGTAGATGCCCCATACGATACTGACAGTAAAAAAGCCAAGACCGATTAACATGGTATTCTTATAATTCAGCTTCATAATGTACCCTTACCTCCCATTTCATTCGCTATTTTTATTGCAATATCAGGAACATTGGTAATAATTCCGTCAACTCCTGCCTCAACCATTGCCTTAATTTGCTCAGGCTGATCAACAGTAAAGGGATTCACCATAATATTATTAAGCTTACAGCCTTTCAACACCTCAGGAACAATATTGTAAAAAAGAGGGTGTATAGCGATTGCGCCCATACTGCGGGCATATTTCCAGGGTTCATAGATACCAGCCATATATAGAGGTGCAGTCTTAATCTCAGGATCTATTTTCCGAATCTCAACAAGGCTGTAGTGGTTGAAGGATGATATGATTGTGCGGTTTGTGAGCCTGTACTCTCTTATCGCTGAGGCGACAGCCTGCTCAATACCCGGATAAAAAACAGGCCCATTTTTGATCTCAATGTTTAAAAGCCCGTCCCAACCGCTTATCAGCTCCAGCAGCTCATCAAGCTCGGGTATCCTCTCATCCTTAAATTCAGGCGAAAACCATGAGCCGAAATCAAGCGCTTTGAGCTCATCAAAGCTCTTATCTCTTATCAGACCCTTCCCATTGCTTGTTCTGTCCAGCTTCTCATCATGTGTGACCATAAGATGTCCATCTGCGCTAAAATGTACATCCGTCTCAATCCCTCCGGCCCCAAGCTCCAAGGCCTTTCTAAAAGCTGCCATAGTGTTCTCGGGCGCTTGCCTGGAGGCTCCTCTGTGTGCAATAATCACAGGTTTTTTGATATCCGTCACCCCTTCCTCATTAGGCATCAGCTTTATCGAAAAGGCCTTCGATAATGCTCGCCATATTCTGCTTAAAGTCTATATCATAATTATGCCTAATATCCCAACAGTAACTGATCTTTAGACTGCTAATTTCTCAGGCTAATGATTGGTGCCGGTATACGGCCGCCTCTTCTAATAAAATCACTGCTAGCGAAGCGGTTAAGGCTCATTACGGGTCCTGTGCCCAGTAACCCGCCAAACTCTACCACATCTCCGGCTACCTTACCAGGCGCAGGTATAATTCGCACGGCTGTAGTCTTATTATTTACCATCCCAATTGCCATTTCATCTGCAATAATGGCCGATATGGTATCAGCGGTGGTATCTCCGGGGACAACGATCATGTCCAGACCTACAGAGCAGACACAGGTCATTGCCTCCAGCTTTTCTATGGAAAGAGCACCTTTTTGAACAGCATCAATCATCCCGGCGTCCTCACTTACAGGTATAAAGGCGCCACTTAGTCCTCCCACCTGTGAAGATGCCATAATGCCGCCCTTCTTAACCGCATCATTAAGCAAGGCCAGCGCAGCTATTGTCCCATGAGTGCCGCATTTCTCCAAGCCCATTTCTTCTAATATATAAGCTACACTGTCGCCTACAGCAGGTGTCGGTGCCAGTGAAAGGTCAACAATGCCAAAGGGCACATTTAGTCGCTTAGATGCTTCCTGAGCTACAAGCTGACCCATTCTTGTAATTTTGAAGGCTGTCTTTTTAATGACCTCGGCGACGGTGCTGAAATCGGCTCCCTTTACCTTTTCAAGGGCACATTTCACAACACCCGGCCCGCTAATTCCAACATTAATTTGACAGTCCGGTTCACCTATCCCATGGAAGGCTCCAGCCATGAAAGGGTTGTCTTCAGGCGCGTTAGCAAACACCACAAGCTTTGCGCAGGCCATACCACCTGTACCGGCAGTAAGCTCGGCGGCGCTTTTAACCACATCTCCCATTTGACTGACCGCATCCATATTGATACCGGCCTTTGTTGTTGCAACATTCACAGATGAACACACCTTTTTCGTGGTTGCAAGCGCCTCCGGTATCGAACTAATAAGCCTCCTGTCCCCAGGCGTGTAGCCCTTATGTACCAGTGCTGAAAACCCTCCGATAAAGTCTATCCCTAGCTCATTTGCTGCTTTGTCCAGAGTCTTCGCAAACTCAACATAATCCTCATCGCCGCAGCTCTCTGCAACCAGTGCAAGCGGTGTGACGGAGACTCTCTTGTTAATTATGGGCACGCCATATTCCTTTTCAATATCTCTGCCCACCTTGACCAAATCCTGGGCTGATTTCATAATCTTATCGTAAATTTTTCGCCTGCAAGAGTCCCCATTAGCATCACAGCATTCTCTAAGCGATATACCCATAGTGATAGTTCTGACGTCCAGATTTTCCTCGTGGATCATTTTATAGGTTTCAAGTATCTCATATTCTGTGAGCATATTCTGATTTACCCTCCTGCTGTTTTCACGTAAACCCTTTGCATATGTATTCCCGCCGCCCATGTGTTAAAATCAATGCGGACTATTTGCTTTGCACGGTCAAATCCTTTGCACAATCAAATCCTGTGCATGGTATTGAAGATATCCTCGTGCTGTATCTTAACATATAAGCCCATATCCCTACCTGCTGCCTCCAGGCTATCCGAAAGCTCGCTAAAAGCAATATTTGCATCAGTCATATCAGTCAGCATTGTCATGGTAAATAGGTCCTGCATTGTGGTTTGGGTTATATCAAGTATATTTACATTGGCTTGCGACAGTATTCTGCTAATACCCGCTATAATTCCAACCTTGTCCTTGCCCAGCACCGTAACAACAGCATTCATCTTGCACGCTCCTTGCAATCCTTTTACTCTATTAGAACTATATCAAACTGAACACAAAAATTCAACGAAAATCAAAGACTATCAGAAGTGTGCTTCCATAAGCTCGGCGGTTTTTTCCCGGTCATAGATAAAATACCATTTACCCTCAATCAAATGACTGCTTCCCGGAATCGTAAGCGTTTGAATCTCATCGCTCCTTACTTTTGCAGCACTTTTTATGTAGTGGGCTGCATCTGTGATTTTAATGTTTGTTTTTACATACTGCTTCAGGATGTCAAATATCTCATCTGCTTTGGGCAGAGTGCTTATATTCAGCTTCTGCTCAAGGAGCGCCTTCATAAAGTCCTGCTGCATCTTTATCCTGCCGATGTCGCCCTCCGTATAGCCCTGCCCCTTTGCGTTTCCCTTTCTGTAGCGCACAAGCTGCTCCGCCTTTTTACCGTCGAGCATCTGCAAGCCTTTTCTTAGATGAATATTGAGACTTTGGGTAGGGTCATCATAGTTCATATTGAAGGGCACATAAAATTCAACTCCACCAAGTGTATCTATAATTTTCCTGAAGCCTTTAAAATCCACTGTAATGTAATAATGAACCGGAAGCCCTGTGATTTCTGTCAACTTGCTGGCAACCCGCTTCTCTGCGCCTTTTGAATATAAGGCGTTTATTCTCTCATAAACCCCATCCGAGATAACTCTCGTATCCCTGGCTATGGACACTATACTTAGATGCGAGGAGGAAGGGACAAAGTGCAAAAGCATAATTACATCACAGCGAGTCTTGTCTCCATCCAGTCCTAATACCATCAAATTGACCGGGTTTTCCTCAGTTATGCTGCTTTCAAGATTTCCAAGCAATCGTTTTGCCAGCCCGTTCGTATTATCACTGCCGATGGCATCCGGCATTGCTCTTAGGTTGTTACCTCCTGAGAAGTATTGAATACAAAGGCCATTGGCAAACAGGGCAAGGAGCAATATGATGCTGACTACAAAAATGCTTTTAATGCCTTTCATCTAATACCTCGAGGCGCAAAGTTTTACATGTTTTATGTACTTAGTATGTACGCTGAGGTTTTTTTAATGCAAATTGACTGTCTCATAAAACTACCCTATAATATTTCAAGTTTGGCTTCGTCTATTGTCACCAACACCTACCATGGTGTAGGATATATACTGGAGATGAAGGAATAGTGTTCCATAAGCTCTAGAATATCTAAGTAAATTAGTGATAAGGAAAAGACCAAAAAATGAAGATACCGGAGTTTATTACAAGCTTCATTAAAACCAAAGCTGCAGGCCAGATTATGCGCTATCTTATAACGGGCGTTTGCTCTGCAGCAATCGAGTTCTCATTGCTGTTTGTATTTAAAGGGCTTATGGGGTTATCTGTTGTTGTCGCAAATTCGATAGCCCTTTCAATCGTCTTTTGGTTCAATTTTCTAATGAACAGAATCTGGTCCTTCAAATCAAAGATGAAGCTGAGCAAACAGCTCGGAATGTACTCGCTGCTGTTTTTGTTTAACCTTGGCGCATCGGACTTGATTATGTATCTGCTGACGGACAGGCTTTCCATGCAATACCTACTTGCAAAGGTATTCGCCACAGGGACTGTGGTGTGCTGGAACTTCGTCATATATAAAAAGGTGATATATAAGTAAAAAGCCTCACTTAGTGAGGCATCTTAACAAAACGAAAAGCCTCACTTAGTGAGGCATCTTCACAAGGAAAGCGATTTTGCTTCGCAAAACGCTTTGGTGGAGGGAGATGGATTCGAACCATCGAAGTCGCTGACAACAGATTTACAGTCTGCCCCCTTTGGCCGCTCGGGAACCCCTCCGTGTTTTATCTGCACCGTATTTCCGACGGCGCAAGATATATAATACATTAGACCACACAGCCTTGTCAAGCATAAAAATCTTATTCTTCTCAAGCATAATTTCCCCTAGGTTTCTGACGGTCAAGTATCGCTCAAAATTCAAATGGAGAATGCATATAATTCGCAATTATATCCTGAATTCTTCGATTTAATGATATAATATAAGTAAAATGCAAGGAAGAAAGATTACAAGAATGAAGGACAAAGAAAGTTCAACTACAGCCGCAGATAATAAGACCCGCCAACCCGGCAGAATGCAGGAAATTTTTGCCGTGTTAAAGCGCCATAATATAATTCATGGTGTCACTCCTGAGAAGCTGCGCAGCATACTGGAGGACTTAGGCCCAACATATATAAAAATAGGCCAGGTCATGTCCATGCGTTCAGATATGCTCCCTCAAAGCTATTGCGACGAATTGATGAAGCTACGCGCTGATGTGAAGCCAATGCCCACTGAGGAAGTAATAAGAACCATTGAAAATGAGTTTAGTAAACCGATTAAGGCACTTTTCACTGCCTTCGAGGACACTCCTCTAGGTTCTGCCTCAATAGCTCAGGTACACAAGGCCACATTGGAAAACGGTAAAAAAGTGGTTGTTAAGGTTCAGCGCACACGGATATATGAAACAATGGCACAGGATATAATAATGATGCGTAAAGCTGTGCGTCTGCTGAATGCAATGAAGGTCGCCGACGGCGTGATTGACTTCAATTCAATCATAGACGAGCTTTGGTCTACCTCGCAGCAGGAAATGGACTTCTTTCAGGAAGCCTCCAATCTGAATGAATTTGCAGATTTAAACAGTATGGTCCCCTACGTTTCGTGCCCCAGTGTAATATCTGATATGATAACCTCAAAGGTTTTGGTAATGGAGTATGTCGACGGAATACCCATAGACCACATAGAAAAGCTTAGCTCCTTGGGATATGACATGAATAAAATTGGGCTGAACCTTGCTGAAAACTATGTAAAGCAGATATTGGATGACGGTTTTTTTCATGCAGATCCGCATCCGGGCAACATTTGGGTTAATGATGGCAAAATTATATGGCTTGATCTGGGTATGGTAGGCAAGCTTACTAAATACGACAGAGAGCTTTTCAAAAAAATTGTTAGGGCGATGGTTAGCCATGATATTTTTGAACTAAAGAGTGTATTGCTGACTATGGGTGAAACAACGGAACGTATTAACCATGCCCGATTATATACAGACATTGACGATATGCTGACAAAATACGGTGAGATGAATTTAAGCAATCTGAATCTTGGAAAACTGCTTGTGGAGATGCAGACTCTTGCCAGAGAGCACCATATTGTCATGCCCTCCGGCGTTGGTATGCTTGGACGAGGAATTGTCACCATTGAAGGCGTCTTAAGCGCTTGCAGCCCTGACGTGAATTTCATACAAGTGGCTTCAAATCACTTGAAAAAATCCTTGCTTGCTGATTTCAATTTGGCAAAGGAACTGCAGCACACAGGCAAATCTACATATGCACTAATAAAGAAATCAATTGATATTCCCGCCCAGCTTTCAGATATCCTAAAAATGACTATTAAGGGGCAGACAAAGGTGAATCTGGAGCTGTCCGGTGAAGATGAGACTCTCAAAGATATTCGCCGAATGATGGATAAGCTGGTTGTCTCTATCATAAGCGCAGCTTTGATTGTTGGTTCGAGTTTAATTTGTACTACCGATATGACGCCCAAGGTCGCAGGGATACCCCTAATTGGGTTTTTGGGCTTTCTTGGAGCAGCATTACTTGGAATATGGTTGGTAGCCGGAATATTGCAGTCGAAAAGGCATTAATCTTAATGGAGAAGGTACTGGGTAAAGCAGCTAGGACCTTATGTCCCTAGAAACCTTGTGCCTGTCTCTGAAACACTTCGAGCCCCAGGGAAAAAGCTGCAGCTTACCGGTTCTGTGAGCCTCCAGCACCATCCTTACATCATTATCCGACACATAATTGTGAGACTCCCCCTGCAGCATTATATCGTTGTCCGGTACATAAACATAGCTTTCATTCCCATAATCATCCTCAACCTGATAAGAATAGGGTGCATAATATCCGTCTATGCTGCCAGCCCATTTCCCGCCTCTGTATCCTGCATTGTAAGCGTCGCCAAGACCCAGAGCATGACCAAATTCATGAGCGACGGTTTGCTCAAACCAGTTCCTCCCGATAAACTCCATTTTCCCTGTCCTTGAGCTCCTAACATGATCATAAATAACAATTGGTGATGATGACTTTCTTAGAGACCAGCTGAGTATCGACTCATTATTGAGTATCGCCCCGATAATATTTAAGCCCTCATGACTTCTCATGGAAAGAAAGCCGGGCAATGATGAAAGATGCCCTCTTGCTCCTGCTCCGATGTGCATTCTTATAAAGCGCTGTTTTGTGTCAAGGGAGACAGTTGGCAAATTACCGATGCCTTGATTTTTGCTGTAAACGATTGTTTCCAGCTTCAAAGAGCGCCCACCCACAATAAAGCTGCCCTTCCAAATATTCATTATTGCCTTAAGGGCTACCTGGGCATAGGATTCTCTTGAATTCGCGGCATAGGATTCTCTTGAATTAGCGGCATTGGATTCTCTTGAATTCAGTGCATTGGATTCTCTTGAATTCAGTGCATAGGATTCTCTTGAATTCAGTGCAGTTGAACATGGCGGAGGGTTTGATGAATCTGACGTTGAGTTAGATGAACCTGAAGATAGGGCAGATGAATCCGATAGTGAGCCAAATGAACCTGATGATGGATAAGATGCTTTCGTGGCATCAGGAAAAAAATCATTGGCATCCCCTGTAAATCTGATGAAAGCGATTATTCTAACGTCATTTCCAATCCGAGTTACCTTTACCGGCGCATATCTCATGCTTTTTTTGACATCATCTAAATCATTCATATCTTAAATACCCCGCAACAAACTGCTATTCAACAAAATTGTATCATATTTGTTTGACTGTGAACCTTAAATGTGATATTTTTTGGTTATAGTATTATGTAAACGATAACTAATTGCGGGAGGTAGAATATGAACACGCTTGAAACAATCATGAAGCAGCTTAACAATAAAGACGCTCTGCAGCAGTTGGGAAATTCCATTAACGCTAAGCCCGATGATGTAAAGAAGGTGGCTGAGCTTGGGATTCCTGCGCTCATGGAGGCGCTAAACCGCAACACAAACACTCAGGAAGGTGCACAGTCTTTGGCAAGAGCTCTGGAACAGCATCAGGATGACGATGTGGATGATATCGCCAGTTTCCTAAAGAACGTGGATGCTGACGACGGCGCAAAAATAATTGAGCATATTCTTGGCGGCAAGAGTAGCAACGTGACATCAAAGCTTGCCAAGAAGGCCGGGATGAGTTCTGAACAAACAAGAAAGCTTTTGATCCAATTTGCACCCCTGCTGTTAGGTTTACTGGGTAAGAAAAAGAAGGAAGACAATCTTGATGCTTCAGGTGTTTCAAACCTCACGTCAACATTATCCTCCTTATTAGGTGCAAGCAACAACAATAGTGGTAGCGGCAGCAGTCTACTTAATTTAGCAAGCTCATTACTGGATGACGACGATGACGACAATAACAGCAGCAGCCTGGGAAGCATTCTTGGCGGCCTTGGAAGCTTGTTCGGCAAGAAGAAGAAATGACCTGCCCAACAAAGAGCAGTTGTGAATAGCCAATATATTGAAAAAAGCAGCGTTTCAGCTGCTTTTTTATTCTCAATTTATGCTACTCAGTCTCTGCTCCACCGGCGCAGAAATCACAGGGATCGTTTCTCTTAGCCTCAAATGCTTCTTCAAGTGTGCCGGATATAAGAGTCTCTGATCTGGCTAATGCCTGACAATTTTCATCCAGATGATAGGATTTCCCCCAGCGAGTCCAGAAAACATTTCCATCGAAGTCAGCGTTCACCATCTGAGCTTCCGCCTCGGCTTGAGCAACACTCTCTGGTGTAGGAGGATTATAGTCAATAGAAGCTCCAGTCGAGCCTAAAAACGCGACAGCGGCGATAGCTGCAATTATCTTTTTCATCTTAGGTGAAATCTTGTCTGCCTTTAATAGTAAAAACAAACCAAGGGGGATAAAAGCCACCAAGCAGGCTATAACGCCCATCTGGTTCCATAAAAATGCCACAAGCTTGTTTTTTGATCTGGTTGGGCTTATACGATTTGCCTTTTTCCACAGAAGGGACCCTGCGATGCAGCAGATAGCATCCAGTATTATGCCTATTATTGCAAATGTCGTTTCAGCAATATTAAGCATATAGATTGTGCCAACCTCAAAGAGAATAGCAAGCACCCAAAGTACAACTGCACCAATACGCAAACCGCCAGCGCTCTTCTTGCCTGCAGGCCTGCTCGATGACTCATATTCCACTATTTCAGGTTCAGCCTTATCCGGCACTTCTGCCTTCCCCGGATCAACTGTCTTTTCGGGGGCTGTCTTTCTAGGGGCTGACTGTTTGGGGGCTGTCTTCTTAGTGGTTGTCCTTCCAGTGGTCGATTTCCCAGACTTTGCTTCGGAAGCCGAAATTATCTTCCTTTTCTTCTCTTCTCCCATGATAATCTCCTCTCACAGCAATATTTTCCTTGTTTCACGCTCTTTATAAGATTAATGAATAAATCCAGGTACCATACATGTCATATAGGCAAAAATATGCTAAACCAAATTTTCTAAATTGCACACTAATTCTCTAGTTTATGATATTATTATACTAGCTTAGTGAGAATTTGCAATGTTCAATTGATAAGACATTATTTTGTTTGAAACACAACCTCAGAGGAGGGGCATAGTATGGGCAAAGATAACAGGCCTGAAGGGCGTAAAAAGCGTGTTGGTATGGGGAGTGCCAAGGTTAATAAGCGCGGGAGCGGCATCGGCAATATAACAGGCGGTCCAGTTGGTGATTCAGGTGGATATTCAGATAGAACAGGTACCTCCTCATCAAAAAGAGCAGGCACAGGCAGAGTTTCCGCAAGCGGAGCTGGCGGCAGCAGAGGCGCGCGCTCACTATTGTCATCAAAATCAATTCTTGTGATAGTTGCAATTGCTGTCATATATTTTGCATACACTAATTTTATGGGGCCGGATAACGATACGCAAACCTCGCAGCAATTTGAAAATCTCATTGGTTCTACGCAATCCAATGATACAAGCAGCTCCTATGTAGACAAGGGTGCCTATCCAGTATCCAAATCGGTCTCTAAGCTTGCTCGTGACAAGTACACCACATTGCAGGGCAAGGGCGCGGATAATGCAACGATAATGGTCTATATGTGCGGAACAGACCTTGAGGAAAGGGCCGGGATGGCAACCTCCGATTTGCAGGAGATGCTGGAGGCTCAAATTTCTGACAATGTCAACATTATTGTTGAAACCGGCGGCACATCAAAATGGCAGAACAATGTAATTAACAGCAAAACAAACCAGCGCTACCGTGTAACATCAAAAGGCCTGCAGCTGCTTGAGGACAACCTTGGCAAGAAATCAATGGTTGAACCTAATACGCTTACTGATTTTATTAAGTATTGTAAGAAGAACTACCCTGCAGACAGATATGCGCTTATCTTTTGGGATCATGGAGGTGGCTCCTTAACTGCCTTCGGCTATGATCAGCATTTCCCCAATAACAGCATGACCCTGGATGAAATAGCGACTGCATTAAAAAACGGCGGCTGCAAATTTGATTTGATAGGCTTTGATGCCTGCCTTATGGCTACACTGGAAACAGCTATCGTCCTGGAGCCCTACTCTGACTATATGATTGCGTCAGAAGAGGTGGAGCCCGGCATTGGCTGGCATTATACCGGTTGGGTAACGGCTTTGTCGAATAACACTTCCATTCCCACAACGGACTTGGGCAAGAAACTTATCGATGATTACGTAAAGGAAGTCGCAATACGGACTCCACGCAGTCAGGCTACACTTTCGCTCATCGATCTGGCTGAGCTAAAGGGTACGGTACCCGAAGAGTTTGTAGCCTTCTCGAAATCCACAAGCGAGCTTATCGACAAGGATGAATATAAGACAATTTCCGACGCCCGTGCAGGAACTAAGGAGTTTTCGCCCCAGAGCAAGCTCTACCAGATTGATCTTATCCACTTTGCCGACAATGTAGGCAGCCCTCAGGCAAAATCCTTTGCGGACGCATTGCGTGGGTGCATAAAATACAACCGTACATCAACAAATATATCTAATGCTAATGGTGTATCGATCTTTTTCCCCTATGGTACGACCTCCAAGCTAAATACCGCCTTGTCTACCTATAACAAGATAGGCATGGATGATGAATACAGCGAATGCATAAAAAGCTTCGCAAGCTTGACGGCTGGTGGTCAGATTACCTCAAGCGGCAGCGACAACCTGCTAGCATCACTTCTGGGTGGCTTTACAGGTGGCTCAGGCTCATTGCCTATACCGGATACATCGGGCTCCTCAAGTTCAGATATTGTCGGATCACTCCTGAGTTCATTCTTGTCAGGAGGAGGGTCCAGCTCAGGCAGCAGCGGCAGCAGCCTTCTGGGCATCGGCGGAGATACGCTTACCGACATAGCGGTCGGAGCTTTGGGCAATTGGCTTGACGGCGACCGCATGAAGGCTTCGGAGGAATATTATGCAGAAAATCGTTTTGATGCGGCGGCACTGGAGATTATCGAGAAGGACGGACAGCGTGTCGTGTCACTTACTGATGACCAGTGGGATTTAGTTCACCATATGGAGATGAATGTTTTCCTGGATGATGGAGAAGGCTTCATTGATCTTGGCCTCGACAATGTCTACGAATACAACGATGAGGGCGACCTTATAATGGAATACGACGGGACCTGGCTCGCGCTCAATGGCAATATCGTCAGCTACTACCTGGTAAGCGACGACCACAGCGGTGATTCCTACTCTATCAGGGGGCGCGTGCCTGCACTGCTAAATGGTCAGCTTGTAGATATAATTGTTGTTTTTGATAATGACTACCCGGATGGAACGGTGATTGGCGCACAGGTAAAATATGATACCGCCCAGGAAACCGAAACCATTGCAAAGGGCCTCATTGATATTGTCCCGGGTGACAAAATCGACTTCCTGTGCGACTATTACACCTATGAGGGGCAATACAGCGACACCTACTATCTAGGAGAGCAGTACACCGCTACAGGCGAATGGGACATTGAGAACCTCTCTGTAGAAAACGGCAGCTACCGAATGACCTACCGCTTTACCGATATTTATGGCAATAGATATTGGACACCGGCGATCACAGACTAAAGGGGAGCGGATATCTCTGTTCTCGCGGATAATTATCAAGTTGCTCTATTTTCTCTGCGAGAATCGGGGTATGACTACTAAATCTCTTGAATTTTGTTATTTCTAATGCTTTATTATAGAAACTTTTTGCCAAAGCCATACTATCTACATTTCCTGTTAATTCATAATTCAATTGATAGGTATAACCCATATCGGCCAATTTTGCAAAGTGTTTTGGCAATAACAAAAAACTAAGAGGTTTTTTTATATCCTTTTCAATTATCTTTTTGGCGATTTCGATATATTTTATAGCCCTTTCATAGAAATCATTACTGTTATTTGCTTTATAAACTTTTATGAGTGCATCAATATACATCAACAAAAAGTATTCCTTCTTTTTTTCTATAAGCAGATCATTTTCAGTAATCGAATTTAAATAGTAATTGATTTTTCCAAAAAGCTATTATCATTGGTCTGCGAAAAGAAATTAAGATATGTATTAATATAATTTATTTTTATAAGAACTCCGATTTCTTGAAGTTGGGTTTTATCAGAATGCTGCTTATATACTCTGTTTCCGCAATCTAAAGCGTTAATAATCTTTGATTTAGTTTCAACCGAATATATATTATCACCCTTTACCATCTCCAAACAAAACACAGCGATATCATTTTTTATAGAACAATATTCATACGGATAATCATCTGCATTAAAATACTCAACACATCTCTCATATTCTTTAATTGCATAAAGTAAATTTTTCTTGTCACGTTCTTTACTAGTCATATAAAGATTATGATAGCATAAAGCCTTTTGGCGGATTATTCTTTTGTAATATCCATCATTCTTAAAATCTTCATCACTAAGCAATTCAATATTTATGTTTTCCTCTATAAATCTTATGGCCGTAGAATATTTCTCGTTTCGCATTAAACTTTGAACCTTTTCATATACCTTTTCTGCTTTACCAACTGGAGCTTTTTTAGATTTACTATTTGATATTAAAACAAAAAAAACGCAGCATGACAGTAAAATTCTAGATACAAGATCGTATAAAAAAGAGCCGACAATTAAGTAGCAAATTACAAATCCCAATAATGCAAAAAGCGAAGGCACAAAATATTTATTGTGAATAATATTGGCTACCGTTCTTGCTATCCCTTGTAATGAGTATCCAATAGTTAATAATATGCGATTCAATCATGTCCCCCCTTTACAGTCTGTCTGTTCATGCTGCCTGTCATACAGGAAGTATGTGACCTCCGCTGCATATACATTATCCGACTTCCTGACGGTCTTCTTCGTCCTCAGATCGTCTCCGTTGTACACATACTCCGCTACTGTCCGGGTTCCGGCTTCAACCTTCTCCACCTTGGTCAGTCTGTTGAGGCCGTCGTAGGTGTTGCTTAATCTATTCAGCCATCTTGCGTATTCCATATTCTTTAATAGGCTTGCATTTATCAAAAAGCACTTCAGAAAAATCAAAATCAGGAGTCATTCCAGTTTTGTATGCCCTAACTGGTTTCCCAGACTCCACAAAAGCATCGGCACCCAAATACTGCTTAATTAAGTCACGGTCTGTTGAAGGTATAGGGTCAAAAATATTCTTACTAATTTGCAGCGTAATAGAATTCCCTACTGATTCTACTTTACAGCAAGGCGTTTTTAATAATTTTTCTTTCGCAAACATTTTGATGTACGGCTCTCCAAATATCACCATCCAACCAATTTCAGGAAGTCTACATTTGAGATTAATGGGCATATTATGCTCAAGAAATGATTCGTTGACAATCTCTCCAAATACCGGTTCAATAAGTGTGGTCAACTCTTTGCATAAACAAATAAAGTTAGAAAATTCTTCCTGGGCTTTAAAATACTCCATATCAACCGATAATGTTAAAAAATTGAAAACCGCTCGATTACTTTTTCTCCAATTAATTAAATAATTAACATACTTGCCTTCCATAACAATATTTCCTTCAGCATAGTTATTAAATTGCATATTCTTCTTTTCATTCATCCATAATTCAATTGCATTCGAAACATCCTTTGGATTATAATGCAATTTGTGTGAGGAATCTTCATAAATTAAGTTCGGCAAAAGGTTTACGCCATATTTATTTATTACTTCAAATACTCTTTTTGAGAATTCAAGGTCTCCAAAATTTTTTAAACTATTTAGCCGTAAGCCTATTGATTTTGATGTGTAAGTCATTTCATTTCACTCCTATCTCGATAATACGAACTCCAAATTGATTAGCATATGATTGCATGGCTTTTCGCGTTGCAGGTGATAACATATCAAACGTATTTCCCAATGGCGTATAATAAACTATTGTTTTTGATGAAGTTCATCAAATGATGAGCCAATCTCGTGATTCACAACTATTTGTGTTTTTCCAACTGTTTCTGCTACTTCATCTATATTCTTGCCTACTATTTCTATACCCTCGAGAACTTCATCTGCATTCTTACCTACTGCCTTTATACCCTCAAGAGCATCATCTCCATATTCGGCAATGACTTTAATTGACTTTTTAACAAATTTTCCCCCTGTAGATACCCAGCCAGCGATAGGCAAGGTCGATGCTGCAGATAATGCTGCATTAGCATAATCTTCTCTTACAAAATAGATACCTGCATTTATTCCATCTATCGGTTCTCCTACGACTGGAATCATCCCTAACAAATCAAGACCAGTTTGAATAATATCCAGTAATTCATTTACTTTGGCTTTCTTTTTCAGTTCATTCATGGCTTGTTCAAGCTTTACAGCATCTTCGTCTGATAGTTCCTTATCCTGCCCATTCCATCCACCGTATAGACCTTGTTCCCTGCTTTGTCGTAGCCGTACTGGGTGCTGACACCCAGCGCATCCGTTACCTCTGTGAGCCTTCCGGCTTCATCATAGGCATATGCTGTTACATTGCCCAGTGCATCTGTTCCCCTTATCTTTTCACCATACTGGTTGTATTCGCTCTTTTCAGTAAATGTGGCTCCCTGATCCCTGGCCTCCGGGTCCGTTACCGTCAGAGCTCTGTTCGCCAGGTCGTATGTGTAGCTGGTAGCATATCCTTT
>JAAYBT010000066.1 GCA_012730015.1 Clostridiaceae bacterium | reverse complement strand
TTCGATTCCGCCCCTCGACTTTCTCGCATAAAAAAACGCCTATCCTTCGGATAGACATTCTTTTATGGAGCTGGTGGACGGAATCGAACCCCCGACCTGCTGATTACAAGTCAGCTGCTCTGCCTGCTGAGCTACACCAGCATGAAATCATGCTATTTTACGGCATTTAATTTTCAAAGAATTTCGCAAAATAATTGAGCTAACGCTCTCCTCAAACTGCTTAGATATAATAACATGCATAACGAGTTAAAGTCAAGTCCATTTTTTGTGTGTCTTTTTTCGAGCGGCTTGAAACGATCCCATTGTCACATAATATTTTCCCTTCTCCTTCGATATGTTATAACTACTATCTTGCTTTTCTATAGAAAGCATACCATATTTATCTTCAGATGTATCAAGCTACGATTCTGTGTCAGGCGTATTAGCATTCAGCATTTCCTTAACCATATCAGTGTATTCATCTCCTTTTTCTCCGGGCGGAACACTGATTGAAAGGTTATATGCCAATGCTTCATCTTCTATAGGGATCCATACATACACCATATCGAAAGTTGAGTATTCTTCTGTTCTCTTTTCCTTGGGAAGATCACAGTTAAGAATAAATATTTCGCCCTGTCCCAATACCATTTCACCTGAATACACTGTGGATTTTACACTGCAATGGTTAGGAAATCTGGTGCTTTCGGGCTGGTCTCTATAATAGCCCTGTACATAGAACTCCCCCGCAAGTCCCTTATCTCCATATAGGTTGTATTTATCCGCTTCTGTAGAATTGTATATATCAAACCGGCTTACCTTCTTGATATGTTTGTTCTTTTCGGCACTATATTCAAAGGAAGGAGCCTTTTCAAAAATTACTTCCTTTGCATGCCAGACTTCAGGTAAAGTGATAACTACTCTAGAGTTATTTTCATCATTCAAGTTTTCAATTTCTATGCTTTTAAGGTTGTCGTGTTCGATAATACTACTTTCCTCACCGATGGAGCCGGCAGCGGTATTGGTTTGGTTGCACCCGACCGCTAACACAAGACAACCGATAACCATAATGATATTAAAAAGGCAAAACACATTTTTCATATATCCGTTCTCCTTTATAGGCTGTGTCGACACAATGGACAATCCACAGAGCCTCTCAGGTGTCAGCATCGTTGTATAGCTTTTTGACTGCATATGCCGGCAAGCAGTTCCATATGCCCAGCAAATCCGAACAATATTCATTAATAGCTACAAGATTTCTCGCACAGAAAAGTGCTAAACAAGGCTTTTGCGATGTAGCATTAATCAAACTTAGCTGCACAATATATAGTGACATACTTTCATCCATAACCGCAATGTATTGTGAAGCAGAACTCAAAACATGTAACATCGCAAAATGCCCTAAACGAGGAAACCTCTTGATAAAGCTGTAAAAATAGAATATGCTATTTCTATCGAGGTAATTTTAACAAGGCTAAGTGCTAGCAAGCGGCTTAATTTTAACCGCATATCTAACAAGGAATATCTAGTTAATCATATAACAAGTGAATTCAAGCATACCACAAATAGAGATAGGGAGTCATATGCCTAGTCAATTTATTACAAACTACACAGACACCACATTTTTAGAGAAGATAAAGGACAATCTACGTCATTGTAAGTCCTTTAGCTTTTCGGTTAGTTTCATAAAAAAGGCAGGCCTTTTTCTGTTGTTCAAAGACATTGAGTCAGCGGTGGAGCGCGGCTGCAGCGGACGAATCATTACCTCAACATATCAAAATTTTACCGATATAGAATCATTGAAAAGTTTCTTTATGTTGATGGGTAAGTATGAGAATTTTGAATGTCATTTGGATTATGAATGCTTTCACGATAAGAGCTACACAACACTCGGTTATCACTCGAAGGGCTATCTCTTTGAATTTGATGATTACTGCGAGCTGATTATTGGCTCCTCAAATATTACAAGATACGCCCTGCTTAAAAACATAGAATGGGATGTTGTCGTTCGTGAGGGACTTGGATCAGAAGTCTATGGACAAGCCGTGTCTGAATTTGAGGATAAATGGCATAAAACGCATCTTCTGAACGGTGATATTATTAATTTGTATACCAATAAGCTCAACTTTGCAATCGAGCGTTGGGATATGGACTATGACTTATCTACAGCAAATATTAAACCTAACTTTATGCAGCGCCGTGCTTTGAAAGAGCTAAACCGTTATCGCGCAATTGGCACAAGCAGGGCTCTGGTTGTTGCGGCAGCTGGTAGCGGTAAGACTTATCTTGCTGCCTTTGATGCCTTGAACTTTAACCCGAAGCGTCTTCTTTATGTCGTTCACGAAGGTTCAATTCTTAAAAAATCTCTGGAAACCTTCCAAGATGTGTTTGGCAGCAATGTAAGCTACGGTATTTTTAGCGGTACAAGCAAGGAGTTTGATGCCAGTTTTGTTTTTGCTACCAATATTACAATGTGCAAGTCCCTAGAGTTGTTTGCAAAGGACGAATTCGACTATATTATCATAGATGAATGCCATCATGCCACTGCAGAAACCTATAAGAGGATTATTTCCTATTTTGAGCCGGAATTCCTACTTGGTCTTACTGCTACACCTGAACGAATGGATAATCAGGATGTTTTTGAACTCTTTGACAAGAATGTGCCCTATGAGCTGCGTCTGCGTGATGCAATTATAAATGACTTAGTCGTGCCCTTTAGGTATTACGGTATCCGTGATACATTGGTTGATTATGGTCTTCGCGCAAGTGAAGAACGGCGAATGATTGCACAGCTAGCAAATGAGGAGCATTGTGATTTTATTGCAAAACAGATTGAAGCTCATCGTCCCCATGGAAAACTAAAGGCTCTTGCGTTCTGCCGTAATGTTACCCATGCTCGCATGATGTGTGAAGTAATGGGCGATTATTATAAAACTGCATATCTTACCGGCCGCAATGATATTGGTGAACGTATTCGTGCTTACAACGACCTTCAAAGTGATAATACCGCGCTGGAAATCTTATTTACTGTTGACATTCTCAACGAGGGTGTCGATATCCCCGGTGTTAATATGGTACTTTTCCTGCGTCCGACTGAATCCTCAACAGTATTTATTCAGCAGCTGGGGCGCGGACTTCGTAAATTCGATAATAAATCCTATGTCACAGTGCTTGACTTTATTGGTAACAGCTACAAAAGAAGCGTTCAAATCGCATTCGCACTCAGTAGTCTTGCAGAAAACTTTGTTGTGGAAAAACGGCTCATGGCGTCTCTTGTACGAGATAATTTTACAGCACTAGGACTTGCGCAGTATGGTATTGAAATCAATATTGACGACTTAAGTAAAGAAGAAATTCTCGAATATATTGACCAGGAAAACTTTAATAGCCTGCCCTATATGAAGCAGGACTATTTCAATTTCAAGAAGTATATCAATGCTGAATTTTATCCCAAGCACATGGATTACCTGAACAATGATTGTGCGCCAGATATCATCCGCTTTATGAGCATCAAGATCGGAGGAAAAAAGAATTGCTCTTACTACAATTTTCTTCATGGAATTGAAGAAGAGCATCTGCCTATATTCACCGAAGAGCAAGTGATATTTGCAAATTACCTTTCTGGACTTCTGCCGCTTGTCAGAACGCATGAGTATTGGATAGTGCGTTGCCTTGTGAACAGTATAAACGATGTAGAAGAAATAAGCAAAAAGCTTGCCGAGAACATTCGTGACTATCTTCGCGAAGAGCTTGATCACGCCTTATCGTTTATGAAATACCTAACACGTAATGGCAATACGCTGTCTTTGGATGTTTCGCTCGATGACCAATTTGTTGAATACTTGAACGATCTTTTGAATTATGGTATTACAAGGTATGTCGGCGATTATGGCGACACTACGGATTTTAAGCTCTGGAAGAGCTACCGCATGGATCAAGTACAGTTGAAGCTGTGCAAAAACCCCGGTTATAATATGAAGGGTACATATGTCTATGACGGTATTGTATATATTTTTGCTTCTATCAAGAAAGATGCTACAGTACAGGAGCACTTGAACTATAAGGATAAATTTCTACAACCGGATATGTTCCAATGGGAATGCGAGGCAGGTCTTAATAATGATAAGCAGGCTGAGCTAGTAAACAGTAAAAAGGCATATTTATTCATACGAAAGGTTATGGCAGAAAACGGGCTTGTCCTTCCATTTACCTTTGTTGGTACAGGGAAGATGACAAATCCAAGAAAAACAGATAATCCGAAAGGCACTCTGCTCTTCGATATCACAATGGATGCGGAGCTACCAGATTATTTGCAATATGATTTTGGATTAACACGATGAAAGTTAATTGCTATAACGTTATGGAAATAATCAAATAACTTTAAAAAATGAATCGAGGCAAAAATGATGGAGGTAGTAGCAGCCCTAATATGGGATAATGATAAGTTTATGATATGTCAACGCCCGGCGCACAAGGCACGTGGACTTTTGTGGGAGTTTGTCGGCGGCAAGGTGGAGCCCGGTGAAACGAAAGAACAAGCGCTTATCCGCGAATGTAGGGAGGAGCTTGGATTGACATTATCGGTCGGCGATGAGTTCATGGATGTGATTCACAAATACCCCGATGTTACCGTGCATCTGACATTACTTAATGCTACAGCCAAGGGTACTCCACAATTACTTGAGCATAAGGATATCAAATGGATTACCTGCGATGAAATACCAGGATATAAATTTTGCCCGGCCGATGAAGAGATATTAAGGGAGCTGGCGAAACGGAGGCGTACTTATGGATCTGATTGATAAGCAGAAATCCTGCCTTCGTGGGATTTGATCTCATGTCTGTCGGCTTATTTATCACTCATCCTAACCTGCTGACCTTATTTGTGACTGTGTTCTTTACAGTCTCCCTTCACAGACTGATACTACAGGAGGAAAAGCATCTTGAGTCCATGTTCGGCGAAGAATATGAAAGCTATAAGAAAAAGGTACCACGGTACCTACTCATTCGCTAAAAGGTCTTCCTTCTCCTGTATCAACTGCATATAATGCGTGACTAGCTCCGGATAGCCCTCCAGAAATTCACGTGCACATTCATTTAAAGAATAAATGCCCCTGGATACCCTGGTAAACCAGCCATAATGATTAGCTTGGAGAATATTAGGGGTTTTTGCGCTAGTACCTAGCTTTCTTATCTGCGAAGGCGACATGTTTCCATATTTCATCAAACAGCACGCTATGTGGATTGCCTGCTCCCGATATGCCGTGATGAGCTTTGTCCTGTTTGTTCCGCCGGTGTTGTAATGGCCGCTGCGGCCAGTGGTCTCTTTTATGATATGATGGCGCACCTTTTTGTTGGCACGCAGGCTTTTCAAGCGGTCAAAGGTGTTGGGATGAAAATGAACCTCAACCTGTTCGTCCTTCCTGTTCAGGGCGACCGTTATCAGCCCCAGCTCGAGCCGGCGCAGCAACATGCACATGTCCCTCCAGCCGGCAGTCCTGGCGCCTCCCTTTGGGTTCGGGATTGCCACATAAACGGAATCCGCCACACGCTGGCGTTTGACAGCCTGGCTTAGTAGCTTAAGATTGAAAGATGTTTTCAACTCAACGACCACAAGCTCGTCCCCCATGATCGCTGTCATGTCGCAGCCGTCAACCTCTCCCTGAACCTGGTAGCCAAGACTTTCGAGGTAATCATGGATCGGCCCGTACAAATCAATTTCACGCAATTTTGCTACATCCTTTTTTGCCACTATAATCACTCCAATATACGTTCAATTATTCGACATATATGGAAATAACCTCCACGCATCGCTAGATGAAAATGCACAGCTAAGCTTGATGAACGGTTGCCATCCACCTGATTCACTCCTCATCTTCCGTGATTTCCTGGATGTCGGTAATCTTCCAACGATAGCTTTCAAACCAATATCTTTTCCCCTCATATTGCACCGAATAATCGACCCCGTCCAACCCGATTGTAGCGCTTGTGTAAATTGTTCTTCCCTTCCAGCTCATATTCCGGGCCAATTCATCGACCGGCGGGGTGTAGTTGTTGTAATTGTAGCTTTGCAATTCATTGAAATTGTGCTCCTGAATAAACATCACACCAAATTCATAAGCATATTTACTTGAAATATGTGTTTTGAAGCCTCCCGAACAACCTCCTGCGTCTAATCCTACAGGTACAAGAAATACCTGCAATACAAGTGCTGCGGCTATAAAAATTAAAATGCCAAGCACAATCTTTTTCTTATTCATAAGCTATCGCTTTCCTTTTCAGATGTATTTATCGACTACCTTTATCAAAGTACCTACCATATAGCACTAAGCTCTATATCACAACCGAAGCACATATCCCGCTTTTCGCAGCTAATTGCCTTCCAATAAATAATGCAGCATCCTCTCTGGGTTCTCCAGAAAACGGCGCGTCAGCTGATAATGTTCGGTATCCTTGTAGTCCACTGAACAGATTCTATCCTCCGAAAGATGGTACACCTCGGCCCCCGGATATGCCATCAAAATGGGCGAGTGTGAGGCGATTATAAACTGCGAATTGTTTTGCACCAGCTCGTGAATATGCACTAATAAAGACATCAGCCGGCTCGGGGATAAAGCCGCCTCCGGCTCATCCAACAAATAAATCCCATTACCACCAAAGCGGTTCTGTACCAGAGCTAGAAAGCTCTCCCCATGGGATTGCTTGTGCAAAGACCTGCCTCCATAGCTAGCTACGATATGAGGTTGCCTAGTCGGAATTGCATCCAGCTCATCTATGTAGCTGGCAGTATTATAAAAGCTCTCTGCCCTCAGAAAGAAACCATCCTTAGGAAAGGCACTCTTTGTAAGGGTCAGATGGCGGTGCAGGTCTGAGTGGGTTTCGCTGGTGGAAAAGCTGAAGTTTCGGCTTCCCCCTTCGGCGTTAAAGCCATATGCCACAGCAATAGCCTCAAGCAGGGTGGACTTGCCGGTGCCGTTTTCGCCCACCAAAAATGTTACGGCCTTTGAGAAAACAAGCTCCTTCATCTGAGTCAGATGGCGCACGACGGGCAATTCGTGAAGATAGGAAGCTTCGTCTACCGGCGAACTAATCCGTACACTGCTGATATAATTACGTTGCATCTGAAAGCTCTCCCCCAAATCAAAGGCTCCTTTTCCCTTAGGCATTCTAATGTGCGGGGCTAACCGCTGCAGGTACAATCCGAGCCACCTTGTATAGCTCCTCAGTGGCAAGGGCAATTTTCGTCACGGAGAAATGCTCACACTGGGGATATATATAGTAGGTGTCGGTCAAGGTATTGAGATCTACACAGTCACCGTATTTCCCCAAATAATTGTATTCGATATGACAAGAATATAAGGACTTGGCACTTATCTTTACCGAATATGGACTCCCCTCGTATTCCCCCTCCAGCAAAAAGCCTTTCATATCATGTATAAGCTTGCCCTTCCCCAAATCTATAAAGCCTTTGGCATTAGGCAGTGATTTCACAGTAACCTCGGATTCAAATCTGTAAACGCCGCTGTTAACCTCCTGACGAACCTGCTCTCTCTCCCATTCATACCAGTCCGGAATGTGGCTAAACTCTGTTTCTCCGTCCACAGCAGATAGCTCGCCGTACTCTGACATTTCCCATTCCTTTTTGCAGCTGTTACACCAAAGCCTGACTCCCTCGGACATCATATGATACTCTGTCCTGCAGCTGGGGCATTGATAAAGTAGCTTATGCAGGCCCTTTGCTCTATCAGGGTAGTCTATGCGAATATTCTGCTCCTTTTGCCATGCAAAATCATCATATTGAAAAGCGGTATTTATTTTCTCATTTATTTCCTTATAATCCAGTATAGCAATTTCCTCTTTTGTTATCAAATGAGTCAAAACGGCTTGCGTATTCTTAACCTTTCTGTTTTTCATATTCCAGAAAGGCGCATTAACATGATGTCCATGCATGATTAAGGTTACAACAGGGATTTTAAGCAGCTTTACCACCTTTCCCAGGGATTCCGGCAGGATTGCATTAGTACCACATAGTGAATATCTGGCTTCCGGATAAAGCACAATTACATCTCCATTTTGTGCGACCTTCTTCATATGCCGAACCATTACCGTGTCATTTGTAAACTTGCGTTTACATATACCGCCTACATTTCTTAAAAGCCACTCCCGCTTAATAAACCCGTCTATAGCCACCAAATAATTGGCACGATGGGGAAATATGGCTATGGTCGCTACCTTAAAATCGATAAAGGAATTGTGATTACATAATAATAGATATGGCGGTTTTACGCCCTGCATTCCTATTTTAGTTATCTTAACCCGATGAGCCAGGACAGCTGGAAAGCTCAGCAGCCATGTTAATGGTCTTAAGAAATGCCGCTGTCTTATTGGCTTTTTCAACATGTCAAATCTCTTAAATTTTGATATCTCCATATATTGACTCCCTCTAATTTATACATCCTATTATACCGTTCATTTCGACATAAATCATCATATATTTTAACCGCTGCTTATTACGAGTATATGCGTGTTGAATTAGCAACAATTACAGACTTTGCGGAATGCGTCATTATATCATATATTACTTTAATTCTTGATATGTATGTCGTACGTATGTACTGTTTATCTGATATAATAGCCTCATCAGGAGGCAATTCATATGACAAATGACGACATAAGCCGCTATTGCATGGCAAAGCCCGGTGCATATGAAGATTTCCCATTTGGCCCAGTTCCGGTATGCTACAAGGTTTGCGGGAGACTTTTTGTGCAGCTATATCCAATAAGGATAAACCATAAAATCACAGTCAGCTGCGATCCCCTGCTGGCGCAGATGTATCGTGCGCACTATCCAGATGTCGTTGTCCCCGGATACCATTGCCCAGACAGACTCAAGCCCTACATGAACACAGTATATTTGAATATGGGTGTTGATGATTCCATGATTCTAGAAATGATTGACCACTCCTACGAATATGTGGTTAATAAGCTTGCTCGCAGTGAGAAGGCCAAGCTATGTGAAGCCGGTGCCAATTAGCCTGCGTGAAGGCTACTCCTATCTTGACCCTGAGCATGGTGACAATCCACCGGGTGCAAGGGTCGAAACCTGCCGGAGATGGGCTTCCGAGAACAGCAGGAAGGTGTGAATTACATACAATAGAATTTTGCCGGCTTCTCAACTGCTCTTGAAAAAAGTCAGGGAAATCCAGCTTAAGTTAAGTGAAAACACTACAGTGGATCAGAGAGCAGAAACCAGAGTTTGCCATCGCCTAAAGGAGTTTTTACGGCCTCTGGCTTCTGACCTCTGGCTTCTGACCTCTGGCTTCCGACCTCCGGTTTCCGGCCTCCGGTTTCCGACCTCCGGCATCTGGGTGCTATGCCCCATTATCGGGGAACGGCGATTGAGGCAGGGTCGTGCTTGAGCGTATAATCAGATGGCATGAGGTTTTCAAGCTCAAATACCCCCCTCTCGACAAGATAGTTCAAGGTATTTTCATAGCTGTTATTTAGCTCGCCGCCATAGGACTTCCTTCTGTTAAAGTACTCTCCATAGAATTCGATACCGACATTCACACTGTAGTCATTTGGCTCACTATTTCCGAACATGCTGCACAGGGAATCCGATGCAAGAATGTCCTTCTTGTAAGCATTCAGGAAATCCCCTATATTTTCTGTTATTTCGAAATCATGGTATCGACCATCCTTTGTCTCAAAGCTGACAAAAATACTACGTATATCCTGTGCGTTTTTAATCAAAACAGGCTCGAAGCCTTCTCTTACACCGGGCAGGGATAAATATTCTCTAAGCAGCTCATCAAGCTGTGTATTATCACTGTATGTCAGCAGGCTATACCTTCGCTGCAGCAAAGAGCCGTCCTCCAATCTGTATACAAAATAGAGGGGTCTGTTTTGGAAAGAACCAGCCCGCCGTCCCAGGGTATCCCTCCGCTGCAGCCTTTCATTATCCTTGAAACGACCCTCGTTTTCGACAATATAGGAATGGATTTGCAGAACCTTTTCAATGATCTGACGATTCTCAGAGATCCCCGCCATTGATTCCCTAAGCTCCTTAACCTGTGCCCCGCTTAGTTTTTCTGGTGGACTGAAGGCAAATTCACCTATATATTCGCCCAGATATTCTCGGGTCGGGAAAAGATAGCTATGCTTATCCGGGTCATAATCCTCGGGTCTTAATGCCAGTCTCATAGCCGGGTCCATGTATGTGTTCAGACCAATGACCTCTACCCGGTTATCCTGAGGCACCCTGCGCTCATAACCATACAGGTCGATATCGATGCTGCAGAGGAATAGCGATAAAACAGCTGCGAAGACCAAATACCCCTTATAGGCTTTAAAAACCTTAAAGGTCTTACGCATGAGCATCTCAGCGGCAAAATAGCCGATGAAGCCACCTATCAGGTAGGAAACTATATATGCACCAAGATGCTGATCTGCATTTATAACGCTTATGATAATACTTCCAATGAGTCCGGCGGAGCAAAATGCAGCACTGTACTTAAAAACCGGCTTGATAAACGCGAAGCTGATTACATCTGTGGCAACCTCCATGTGGCGTTTCTTGTAGAGGAAGTAGCTTAATACCAGCAAGACAAAAGCTGTGATCAAATATCCTGCTAATACAGCAATACTTCCCTCATTATTCCGAAAGCTTCTATATAAAGTGTTAATATAATCAAGAGGAGACCAGATTTCAAAGGCCGTGGCAGAAGAATCGGAAACATAGCCAAATAAGAAATCGTTCAGGATGCTTACGATTATACTCCTTAGGAAAAGAGATAGAAAGTTCAGTATGTAAAAGAAGATAGCATGGGCTGCCAGATGACCCGTAAACATGCCTGTAAACACAGCAAAGTTATACAGAAGGAGGGTCATCACGGTATTTAGGCCAAGCCATATCCAAGCATAAGCAGGGTTTGGAATTCCTACGATAGCCTCTGTGACAATTAATATCAGGCTGTTCAAAAGGAGCGGAGCAGATATAATAAAGAGTCCTGAGAGGTAATTGGTCACAAACAGAGTCCCACGATTTACAGGTAAAGAGTGTATCATTGCCGTGTTTTTCGGGAAATGCATATAAGAAAACACTGCCAGCGCCGCCGCTAAGGGGAAAAAGCCCAGAAGGAGTATCATTACATCATTGCCGCTGCCCAGAATGTCTCTGCCTATATTGCCGAGTGTCTCGAGGTTAGTAGCCCTGTTCATCTGGTCTATTTCCGAGCCTAAGTAGCCTATAATATACATAAACAGGAAAAAGGCATAGGAAAACGGGATGAGCCAAAATCTCTTTAAGTTACTTTTGAAAATTCCCTTATTAAAGTACGATGTTTTTAACAGCATAATCCATACCTCCAAGTTCATAAATAAAGATTTCTTCAAGAGAAAGAGGCAGGGCATCTACCAACAAAGGATTAAGCTGCTTCATGCTGCCTAATATTTCCTCCCGGTTGCCTCGAACGATAAGTATCCAAATTCGCCCCGTCTGCTGCCGGCTGAGAATATCGAGTTTACGCACTTCCTCAGGAAGCTCTCCCTCAAATGCGACCTGAAGCTTGATGATATTGCTCTGAAGCTCTGTCAGGCTGCGCTCAAGTATGACCTTCCCCTCATGCATAATGCCCACATGATCACAAACGTCCTCCAGCTCTCTTAGGTTGTGGGATGACACGAAGACAGTCATTCCCCGCCCAGCTACATCCTGCAACAATACGCTCCAGACCTTGCGGCGCATTACTGGATCGAGTCCGTCCACCGGTTCATCCAGCAGAATGATATCCGGGCGAAGACAAACTCCCAGCCAAAATGCAGCCTGCTTCTGCATGCCTCTGGAAAACCGCTTCAGACTCTTTTTAGGATTAATCGGAAAGACCTCCTGGAGCTTTTGGAAGCGGACCTCGTCAAAGCTTGGGTAAATTGATTTATAGTATTTCTTCATGTCGTTAATCGATGCCTGGGGCAAGAAATATATCTCATCAGGTATGTAAAACATCCTTGATTTGATCGAAGCATTTTCGTAGACCTGCTGCCCGTCTACAGTTATAGTGCCGGAATCCGGGATAAAGACACCCGCTATATGCTTGATAAGCGTTGTTTTACCTGCTCCATTAGGGCCAACAAGCCCATAAACAGAGCCCTTCTCTACAGTGGCATTAACGCCGTTTAGTGCAAAAAATCCATCAAAGGACTTCTTTATTTCTTTGATTTCTATCATTCTTTACCTCCTCCTTGTGGTGTGGCTTGTAGAATGGCATTTTGGGCAGCTTCTAATATATTGCTTTCGGAAACACCTAAGTATGCAAGCTCTCCGACTGTAGCCTTCAGGGCATTATATAGCTTCTCCACCCGCTCGCTGTCAACTCTTTTAGGTGAAGGTGCCACGAAATTACCCCGCCCTGTTACCGTGTAGATAAACTCTTCAGCCTCCAAATCCCTGTATGCCTTCTGAATTGTGTTTGGGTTAATTGATGTGGTCTGAGCCAGCTCTCTTATGGAGGGAAGCTGCTCATGCTGCTTGATAGCCCCGGTGATAATTAACTGCTTTATATTGTCCCTTATCTGCTCGTATATGGGCTTTGGATTTCTCAAGTCTATTGCTATGATAGGTATCACTCCCCATACTGCAATGTAGTAGTTTTTCAAGTCCCTCTCCAAGGACTGTATGTTTTCGGGTAAGGTTCCATAAAAAAATATATGAGTGTACTATGAGTATTAGTACACCTATGGTACATTAATAGCTTACGGATGTCAATAGATAGAAATTTTCTAATGCAGTCGCCTTGATTCAATAATTACATTTGATTGCCACTTCTTTTTATTTTCTTGTTTTTAATAAGCATAAATCTGCTATAATTAATAAATTAATATAACTACATAGTTCAATATAAAGGAGCAGATCATATGTACATCGAAAGCGTACTCGATATAATCGGTAATACGCCAATGATTAGCCTGAAGAAATTGACGGGTGGCAATGTTTTTGCCAAGGTAGAGGTCCTGAATCCCGGGGGAAGCATAAAGGACAGGATCGCAAAGTACATGATAGAGGAAGCCGAGAAAAGCGGCGAATTGAAGCCCGGCATGACAATAATGGAGCCAACCTCTGGAAATACGGGCATTGGGCTTGCGCTTGTAGGTGTGCAAAAGGGTTATAAGGTCATAATTGTAATGCCGGATAACATGAGCGAGGAGAGAAAAAAGATTATAAAGGCTTTCGGGGCAGAGCTTGTGCTCACTCCCGCCAAAGAAAGTATCGAGGGAGCTGTCAATGAGGTTAAAAGAAGGACGGCAGATGATCCTACAATCTATGTCCCCCAGCAGTTCGAAAACATGAACAATCCCAAGATCCACTATTTGACCACCGGGCCAGAGATATGGAGCCAGCTGGGCGGAAGGGTTGATATGTTTGTCTCAGGCCTCGGAAGCGGCGGAACTCTGGCAGGCACGGGGAAATTTCTCAAGGAAAAGAATCCGGACTTAAAAGTAATTGCTGTTGAACCCAAAAATGTATCTGCCTTACTGGGGCACGAGCCCGGCCTGCACAGCATTCAGGGAATAGGGGATGGCTTTGTCCCTGCTGTTTTGGATAAAGAGCTTGTTGATGGGGTTATTGAAGTAACCGACGAGGATGCCATTGAGACTGCCAGAAGCTTAACAAGGGAACAGGGATTGCTTGTGGGGACTTCATCCGGTGCAAACGTATGGGCGGCGGCGCAGATGCTAAAGAAGTACGGAAATGAGAAGATTATAGCAACGGTACTACCCGACAGAGCTGAAAGGTACTTTAGCACCGCTCTATTATAGTCTCATTTTTTGTAAATTGAAAATATGTCTCCATGCCGATATAATAGTCCTATAATAAATCTGGGACGAGGTAAGGGTAAAAATGGACATTGCTAAATCTTTCAATGCTCGCAGACTTTCTATTGCAGGATTTTCGTTTCTCTTTGCCTATATTCTGTCCTTTCCTTTTGAAGGACAGGTGCTATATAGCCTATTGGATTTGCGTGGAATAGATGCATCCACTTATATAATGGCAGCAATTATTGCGCATTTTGCAGGGCTTCTTACCTGCGGCTTGATTGTCAGGACCCAAGCAGCCGCCAAAAACATGTTGCTCGCCGGTATGGGCTTTTGCTTAGCTGCTGCTGTACCCTTCTTTTTTGCTCCTTCTGCCGCGTGGATGGCCGGACTGATTGCCAACGGATACTTTAGCGGCTGCGCGGTAGCGGCATGGGGATATTTTCTTAAGGCCTTTACACCCAAGAATGAGCGAATTAAATCCTGTGCTGACGTTCTGATTTACTCCAACTTATTGATGATTGCAATTAACGTGGTTGCTGTAAACCGCTCACCGCTTTTCGGGCTTGGACTTTCCATGTTTTGCCTTTTAATCGGTACGTTTTTTTCCTATATAATGCCCTTAGGTCATCAAAATAATCAGGGCAAAGTTGCGGAAAGCAAAGCCAGCGGGGGCATTAGAAACCCACTGCTGCTTCTGTGCCTTTTTGTCTTTATTATTACAATCAATTCAGGGCTTATGTACCAGGTAATAAACCCGAATTTCGATCATCTTTCGGGGCTTACAAGCTGGTATTGGGCTGTACCATATATCGTTGCCCTCCTGATTATACGCAACCTGCCATTAAAGACAAATCGTTCAAGAATTCTGTATGTAGGCATGGTAATGATTATGGGAGCCTTTATTAGCTTTATGCTTCTGGGACGAAGCATTTCCGATTACATTATTGTGGATACGCTGATACTGGGAGCCTGTGGTATTTTTGATTTGTTTTGGTGGAGCATTCTCGGAGAAATGCTGGATTACTCTAATAATTCCGCAAAGGTATTCGGATTAGGGCTTTCAGCCAATGTGCTTGGTGTCCTTTGCGGAGGCCTTTTGGGAATGTCAGTGACAGCGATTGGTCTTCCTGGTGCACAAGTAGCGGTTATTGCCCTTACGGTGGTGTGTGTAACACTTGTCATGCTGCCACCCCTTAACCGCCAGCTCGTTTTACTGCTGAAAAACCACACCTACCTTGCCGCCTATGACAATATGAGCCAGTCGCAGCAAACGGATCTTGTCCGTCAGATTAAGACAATTGAGCCGTTGACTGCTCGTGAGCAGCAGGTATTGCAGCTGATTCTTTCCGGCAAATCAAACCGCGACATTGCAGATGCTTTGACTATCAGTGAGACTACTGTAAAAACACATGCCAGGAACATTTTTTCAAAATACGATGTGAGCAACCGCGTGGAGCTCATTAGCAGCCTTCTGAAGCACCAAATTGAGAAATAATTCATAAATCCCCATGAATAAAGGATAACGACTGCCTCTCCTACTTTAGTATGAGAGGTTTTTTCGTAATTTCATCCCCAGGGTCGATGTTTTACTTGTGCCTTTCCACTAAGATTTATGGTAGGAGGAGGTAAAGTGAAGATGGAATTAATACGTAGGCAGCGCAATAGCTATTTTTTCTTATCCCTAGCCAGTATTTGTTTGACTGTGTGGATCGCTACGACATCTTTGCCGAAGGCAGCCCTTGCTTCCGGCGCCATGAGCCTAGCCTTTATCCTGTTTCTGGTGAGACAAAGCCGTCTGCTCAATGACGCAACGCTCATTTGGGATAATCGCATCCTTGCAGTGTCGTCGGCTCACATCTCCATAGCGGACAACCAAGTGGAAAAGAGCACAGGTCAAATCGTAATATCCACCTTTGGCATGCTAATCGGCAGCAAAATCTATCGATGGGGCTTGGATGGAGTTCATGGTACTCGGCTAAACGCCGTTGAAATTGACAAAGAGCACATGTATCTGACCTTCGGAGACGCGGACCAAACCATGAAGATGGAGCTCTTACACGGCATGACTCAGAGGCATGCAGTTCTTGAGACTGCGCAAAAGCTGTGGCACGAAACCGGAGTTACGGCAGGCATCAGCGGATGGTAGCCCAGCGCATTGGTTTTCTATCGAAATTTGATAAAAACCGCTGCCGGTCTTATAAATAGCCGTTTAAAAGTAATACAGCTAGCGCTATTAAATTTTTACTGGAGGTAAGACAATGAAAAATTTACGAGCAAGTTTGTTTTTAGTGCTTATAGGAGCCTCAGTAATAGGCTTAATCAGCATATGTGCATGTTCTGTTAAGCCCGGCGGCAAGAGCGCTTCAGTGGAAGACGGCGTCATCAGCCTTGGTGAAACCACCGTCAGCTTTGGCGATAACAAGGTGCCGGATGGAGATTCCGCATCCATGATTTCTGTTAAGGCCACCGACGTTGAAGAAGCGAATGGCTTAAATTCCGAGCTCTTCGAGCTGACACTGGCCGAAGCCTATAAACAGCCGCTTACGATCACACTCCCCCCACCTGAGGACTACACTGGGGCAGCGGAGGAAGCATTGTTAATTGGCCTTGGGGTCGATTGCGAATACGACAGCGGCAATATAGGGACGGAGTATTTCTATATCCCGGCAGAGGTGGCTGACGGAGCTGCCAGCGCCAGCTTTATACCGGCAGAGCTTTTTGAGGCTCCGCTGTACATGGGTGCCAGCGGGGGTACAGCCGAACCGAAAAAAATGGAAACATCATTATCGCTAAAGTGCGGCTTGTTCTCAAATGTCTCCTACCTTGCTGATGGTGGGCATTTCCGGCTCTACTACCCCATGAAGATTGATGGCAAGTTCTTTCATGACATAGTGGGTTCTTCGGGCAGGCAGGCTATCCTCAGCGACCTGGAAGCAGTGTACGAAAAATTTGAGGCTCTTGGCTATAAATATGACGAGAGCGATTTCCCGATGAATGTGCAAATCAAGAAGATTAACGATGCCGGTTCATATCATACGCTGTTTGGGGATATCACCTTAAATGTTGGCAACTTTACCGACAAATACGCGTCGGGCTCCCTCAATCCGCTGCTGTGGCATGAGTTTTTCCACTATGTCCAAGGCTGCTATACCGGCATTTTTAACGCCACTGAATGGATTGATGAGGCAACCGCCTCCTACTATGAGGCCAGTGCAAAAGACATTACTTTTACCAGCCTAACCTCACAATATTTTGAAAAGCAATTTGCCAGCGCTATCCCTATGCAAGATACGGCTCAGGACGGCTACGCCCGTTCCCCATTGATTTCCTTTCTCTCCAAGAAGCAGGGTGACGATGTCTGGATTAAGACTGTATATGAAAATGGCGGCACGCAGGATACACTGATCGCTGCAGTGGGCGATCCATCCGGCTGGGCACATGAATACTATACTGCTCTTGCCTCCGGGTTGGGAGAGGAAAGCACCTATATCCTGCATAAAAGACTCAGCACGAGCACCACGGGCAGTTACGGTGCAGATGTGGGTACTACTATGAAGCTGAGTATTCCTGACACAGATGAACAGTCAGAGGCTGCCAGCGGGGGAAAGCTTGTTCTCGGCTCGGCTTCAGTTACAATGAATGGTCAGGGATGCAGGCTGGTGGCTATTACTGTAGATGCCGAAGAGCTTAAAAAACTACCGGATGGAATCGATCCAAGCGTAGAATGCAAAGGCGCTTCCGTCACTGTGGTCTCGGCTATAGGAAGCAAGACAAAGATCCATGGTAGCTCATTAACCGGTCTTAAGGACTCTGCTGACAGCAAAGCCGTCTATCTTGTAGTTGTCACCTCTAAAGAACCCACAGGAACCTCCGGCAGCTTCGAGGTCAAGGTAAAAATGGAACTTGAGAAGATTGACTACTCGGGGACTTATAAAGGTGTTCTAAATGTAACCGAGACAGGCGCTGATATTGACATAACGACTGTTGTTACCTATGAGAAGGATTTCGGGGACGGAGCCTATTACAGGATTGTCTGCTCCAATGACGAGACAGGAAGCACATATATCAACAACAGCTATTTCGTGCGTAACACAGGAGAGGCGAATATCGCGGGAGCTGAATTCAACTTCTCAGCTGATGGCCAATCCTTTTCCGCCACCATGCTGGATTTCAATAACAAGGCCTGGGGCAACATCAGTGCAGCGAAATGATGATGAGTTTGTTAAGGGATTGTTCCCTGCAGAATTCTATAATAACGGTGGAGAATGGGAGTTTGATTTAATTAAGAAATATATAGAGGAAATCACCGTTCTTGCCTCGGCCAAGGTATATTCCGGGATACAGGCGGGTGCACAGCAGGATACCGCTGCCAGCGGAATTATCATTACCATGATTGAGAACACGCAGGAGCCAGAAAAATCGGTAAGAATTAGGGTGAATCCGGTGGATTTGGGGACGGAACTCTTCAACTATATTTTTGATAAGCTTTTCGGGATATTTACCTTTGCTGATTCTGTTGTCGAATCGCCAAAGGATCTATTTGCATTACGAAGAACCAAGGCACCCATGTGGGAGGACACTGTAGCATGCAAAATCAAGCAGT
>JAAYBT010000065.1 GCA_012730015.1 Clostridiaceae bacterium | reverse complement strand
GTTCTTCAATGATGAGAGACCTGCTTACTCTTTGAATTACCTGACTCCGAAACAATACAGGGAGTATCATCTCGGAAATCAGGTGACTACAGTTTAAAAATGTGTCTACTTTCTGTTGACTAGTGCATTCAACTACATTATTGAGCCTAATAACTGAAAATCGAAGAATTTGCTGCCCAAAACCTTAAGATTTTGCTCATCTTAACACCCTTTGCTCAATTCACGTAGCGATTCACATCACTGAGCGTAATTCCCTGGTGAAGCGCAATATTAAGTCCGTTGGCAATTACCTTGGATACCTTTTGCACCACATCATCTACCTCCTTGGGAGTGACAATCAGGTTGCCAACATATGGCTCCAACACCTCCTGTATCATCCGATATTTCTCATCCCTGTCGATGCTCTTCATCATTGTATAAAACTCCGAGCCCTGAGGGGCGTGCTCTATCATGCTGTCGAGCACCATATCAATCGTGTCGTTCGCCATTGTTGCCGCATCAACTACAGTTGGAACACCAATCGCTATCACAGGTATCCCAAGGGTTGCCCTTGATAGCTCCATGCGCTTGTTACCTACACCCGAACCGGGTGAGATGCCTGTATCAGCTATTTGTATTGTGGTGTTAACCCTTTCCATCTTTCTGGAGGCCAGCGCATCGATCGCAATTACGCAATCCGGTCTGACCCGATCAATTATACCCTTAACTATTTCACCGGTCTCAATTCCGGTTATGCCCAAAACACCAGGCGCAACAGCACATACAGGCCTTACTCCCTCATCCACCTGCTCGGGCAAGTATTCCAGCAGATGCCTTGTAACCATCATGCTTGAAACCACCTTTGGCCCCAGTGCGTCGGGCGTCACATTCCAGTTGCCAAGGCCGACAACCAAGGTCATTGTCCTATCGCCCAGCCTCAATATGCCCGCCAATTCCTTTGCCAGTGCCCTGCAGGTGTCCTCATACAGCTGCTGATCATTATCACGCAATCTTGGAATCTCTAGGGTTATATAATTTCCCATGGGCTTGCCAATAGCCTTTTCACCCGCTGGCGTCTCAACCTGCACCCTGGTAATCCTTATTGTATCGTCCCCGGCGGTTTCCAGCTTGACACCGGGAACGTGCTGCTCTTCTTTCTTATCCTTTAGCGCCTGCTCCTGCAGCAACTCGTGGGCTTCCAGCGTCAGATCCGTTCTTACACTTCTCAATCCTGCCATTATCAATCTCAATATCCTTTCCCGTATTCTGAGTCAATATATTCAATCATATATCTTCCCAAAATAAGGACAATAAATAACCCAAAAATAAAAAAAGCTCCTCGAATCCCATGGATGCGGAGGAACAGCCTGGTACTGAGAGCTAATAATAATTCTTTTTACAATAAATATATGCCTAAATATAAAACATCAATGCATTGTCATCCTTGTTTTTCAAAGCTTCCACAACTAAGCTTTCAATGGTGATTTTGGTCATGGAATTTTTTACACTGCTGTCTAGGATGTCAAACACTGCCAAACGCATTGCAGCTTCGATATGAGGCGCCTTATCCCCGACCGTCTCCTCCGATTTTTCGAAAAGAGGCATCTCTACAGCTGAAAGTACATCAAGCACTGTCATCTTCGATGGAGCCAGCGAAAGGCGATAACCCCCCTGAGCGCCCTTTACCGAGGTTACAACCTTCCCGCGCTTCAGAAGAGAGAATACCTGCTCAAGATAAATCTTAGAAATACCAAGCTTTTCAGAGATACTAATAACTGTAATGTATTCACCACTACTGTATTTATGCGCCATTAAGATAACAGCCGCCAATGCATATCTTCCCTTTGCCGATATACGCATCTATAATCCAATCCTCATTTCACTAATATGCAAGCTTAACATGTACTAATATATGTAATTAAATGATATGTGAAAGGCCTGATATTGTCAAACCCTGATTAATTTTTCTATAGGCTTTACCGGTATAATTTATTACATACTTAGAACATACCCAGGTAAAAGCAGACCTCGGTGCTCTTTTTTGCAATTAATGTGCACTTTTATACGGAAAAAGGCTATATTTATGGTAGATTGGCCATGAAACAAGCCTTTTTCAAGAATAAATCCACACAAAGGTTGTAAAAATGTGTACCGGCCTATGTTTTTATGGAAAAACGAGTAGCGACCTTTGGTTTTTGTAGCTCAAATCCGCATAGTAATCCGTTCTTATTACAGCGCAAATCCTTACAGCGGCTACGTTTTCCGGTCTTTTTGGGCATTTTCGCAACAGGAGATAACCCCACGTTTGCTTAATACTAACGAGTTTTTCCAGGAGTCTTGCATTTTGAAATCGTTCATGGTAGAATAGCTGATGTTAATTATGCAAATAAAATCGCAGGAGGTGAAAATTTTGCCCAACATTAAATCTTCTATTAAAAGAGTAGAGATAGCGAAGAAAAAAACGCTTAGGAATACAGCTAAAAAGTCTGCTTTAAAGACTTCCATAAAGAAATGCAACGAAGCTATCGTATCAAATGATACATCTGCTTCTTCCGTTTTGAGCAACACAACAAAAGCTATAGATCAGGCCGCTGCTAAGCACATACTTCACAAAAACACCGCTGCGAGAAAAAAATCTAGGCTTGCAAAGGCTTTGAATGCAGCAAATAGTGCAGCAAACAACTAATTTATTCTTTTTAGACAGAAAAAGCGCGAGCATCGAATTCAATCATGTCGATGGGCGGGCTTTTTTATTTTGCTCAAGTTAAATGCTCTATTTGCTGTTGTTTAGTACTTAAGAAGCTCATGAATACAAATGTACAAAGCATATTAATTATTACGGTTCTTATGCGGAAAGGCCGATAATCATTAGCTCCACTGCTGTCTTGTTGTCAAGTCTGCCGGTCTTGATGGCAAGATCCAGTTCAAGTCCCGTCGATATAGCCTGCTCAAGCTTCTCCCGAGAGAAGCTTTTAGCCTGCTTAATGAGCTTTCCTGCAACATAGGGGTGCAGCTTCAAATGAGTCGCAATCTGGGCCTGAGATGCGCCGTCTTCGAGCATTAGCTTCACCTGTACAAGCTGCCTGAATTGCCTGCTTATCATATACATCACCTTGGGCATGGGTTCTTTTAGAACCTCCATGTCACTAAGCAGCATCAAGGCCTTTGCCGTCTGTTTGGCGCCGATAGCATCCGTCAGATCGAACACCCTGCTTTTAACTGACTTTATGCACACCTTTTCCACGTCCGACTCCTCAATCCTCCGCCGGTCACCTGCATAGGCGCAAAGCTTGATAATCTCGTTAAGGATATCATCCATGGTTACCTCACAATACTCAACAATCATGGCAGCCGTCCGCGGATTGACCTCATAGCCCAGCTCCGCGATCCTTCTCATGACCCACTTTGTCAGCTCATCAGGTTTTTTGTAGTCGAACTCAACAATCAATCCATTCGATTTTACTAAATCTACGTATTTAATCCTTTTATCAATCTCCGTCTCCAAGAATATAAGGCATACGTGCGTGGGCACCGCACTAAGAAAATCAGCAAGCTCATCGCCCTTCCTTTTGGCAGGGCCTATTTCGCTGGTACTTCCGTCCTTTCCCCTGGTCTTCTTGGCCCCTTTAAATAGGCCGGAATTTTTCACAATGACAACCCTTCTATCGGAAAACAGGGGCAATGTTTCGCAATTATCAATAATTGCAGACGGCGTTATCTTCCCTTCCAGCACAACCCTATTCATCAGAGCAAATTCCTCTGACACAAGGGCCTTGTCAATCTGCTCAGTGTAATTCCTTTTGAGATATTCCTCAGGTCCATAGAAAAGGTAGAGGCATCCGATATCCTTATTTTTTATGGAGCTCCATAGCTGCTTCTCATTGTTCTCATAGCTCTCTTTTGCCGCCAACGATTTTCATCTCACTTTCCTCTTACAGTCCGCCTGATTTTAATAGAACTACCATCGCTTCTGACTATTACAGCACCGCACTCGTCCGTTCTAAAGCACTCCACATCGCTTTCCTCCAAGGAACTTAGGACCTCCTTGGAAGGGTGTCCAAAATTGTTTCTCCCAACACTGATAACGGCTACCTGTGGATCCACCGCATCCAAAAAGGCTTTCCCGCTGGAGGAAGCAGAGCCATGATGGGCAATTTTCAGAACATCCGCATTTAACAGCGAAACATCACTTGGCAAGGAGGCATCAGCCTGCGCTATGTCGGCTCCCAGTATGCCCTTAACCATTCTTTCCTCCATTTGCACTTCCACATCGCCGGTAAACAGGAAGGAGGTTTGCCCATAGCACAATTTTATCACGAGTGAAGAATTATTGAAAGACTCCTCATCATCAGGCCAGTTGATTGGTGGGTTCAAAATCTGCATGACAGTTTTCTCGTCAAGCCTGATCTTGTCGCCTTCGCAGCATCTGCTGACCGGTATGTTTTTTGAGCGCGCACTACAAAGCAGCTCCTCAAATCCTGCATCACCCTCTATCGCAGGAATAATAAGCATTTTTGCGTTTAGCCTCGTAATAACATCACCAAGTCCCTGAATGTGATCTGAATGAGGATGTGTCGCAATGACTACATCAAGACTGCCAACACCGCTGTCAAGTAAAAACGGGATGACAGCCCTTTCACCGATCTTCGAAATATTCTTTGAATTTGTGCTGCCGCCCCCATCTATCAATACTGTTTTTCCGCTATATGTTCTAATAAATGCACAGTCCCCCTGCCCTACATCAAGAAAAACGACATCCATGCAAGCGGGCTGTAAGCTACCTGCCAGAGAGAATACTGCTGTAAAGGCTAGCACCACCGCGCCATGCTGCAGCTTTAGAGAAATGCCCTTAATGGGCTTGTACCAAAAAAGAAACCATATTACCACATAATAGGCGGCAGCCATAATCAAGGAGGGTGTAACCGTTGTAATGGAAGCAAAGGGCACTCCGGATGACCATTTGGTGATATATAGGACCGCGCTGAGAAAGATATTGTTTAAATAGCCAATCAGAGTTGATAATGATAGGCTGAGTTGGCCTAAAACAGCCATCAGCATCCCCAGTATAGTTATCACTTCCAGCATTGGGGCTACCAATATGTTAGGGACAATCGAAATAATGGATAGCCTGTTGAAGTGGATAAGTGTGATGGGAAGTACACCGAGCTGTGCTGATAGGGTAGCAGCAATAACCTTTGCGACTTTCCCGGGAATAAGCCTGCAGGTGATGATGTTTGCTATGTTCTTGTAAAGCATGACGATACCGAGGGTTGCAGCATAGGAAAGCTGAAAGCCTATGTTGAAGAGCATGCATGGACTGATAACAAGAAGGAGGAGGCAGGAGAAGGCAATAGCCGCATATGTGTCGGGCTTTTTGTACAATACCTCTGAGAGCAGTAGAACTGTGGCCATGACAACAGCACGCAGTACAGAGGGTTCAAAGCCGGTGACAAATACGAAGAGTATGAGAAAGGCTATTATCAGTAGTTTTGATATCCTCTTGCCTATTTTTAGAAGCTTGAAAAGAAAGGTCAGCGGTAATATCAAGAAGGCAACATTTGCACCGGATACCGCCATAATATGAGTTAAGCCGGCATTGCTAAAGGCCTCCTGGACCTCATCTGAGAGCCCTTCCCGATAGCCTATCAGCATGCCGTTTAGGAGCCCCGCCTGCTGATGTGGCAGGCTACTGTCAATCACATGGACTATTCGGTCACGGATATTCATGCCTGCCCTTATAAGAGAAAACCCACTTCTACCATCAAATGCCTCAATAGTGTAGGGATAGGCAAACATGGAGGCTCCAACGCCTTTTTGCGCTAAATACCTCCTGTAGTCGAAGCCCCTGGGATTTCTAACTCCCTGCGGCTGCGTGAGCTGCCCTTCAAAGATTAACTGCCTTCCATAGTCCAATATTGTGACTTCATCACCAAGCAATGTAGTCAGCAAAAGCTTTCCCTTTATCGGCTTGAATTCGCCTCTGTATCCCTGCCGTATGCCCACAGCCTTGACAATATAGGTAGCTTTACTGTCCTTTATATCTGCTTCAGAAACAATACATCCTCTGATAGCCACCTCTGTTCCCTCATATTCTGCAAAGCTTCTAAGCTGCACATTGTCAATAATAAGGAACTCCAAAGAGCCCAATAGGAAAAAGCCCAGCATGCCTACCGGCACAAAAAAACCCTTGCCCTTATTTTTTGCGAAAACGTATAAACACACCAGCAGTAAAATAAACATGCTTACGGTCACAAGGACTGAATTTGACAGGTAGGCTGTTAGGATGCCTGTAATAAACATAATGCAGAAAGACACAATTGGGCGCCTGTAAATAATACTCATGCCGACACCTTTTTGCATTAATTATATATCAAATGGAATATTTTGTAAATAGAAATTTTTGGTGTGCTGAATATCGGCAGTACCGTTTGTGGAATTTGCTGTTTCCTGCTCCAAGGCCATACTACCCAGAAATGCCTCAATCAGTGGGGACTGTTCTGCCCGTTAGACATGACTGCTTACCCTGATCTGCTATTTTGTAGAAGGGAAGCACTACTGTAGGTGCTTGGAAACACAAATGGAATAAATGGTGCTGCCGATAACTAACTATCTTACAGGCTTACTTGCTCAGATAGTCTCTGGCGCACATGTATGTCTTGCTGTAAAATTTGTCGCTTAGGCTGCTGATGGTAACCTTTCTGTTGAGATATGAAGATGCATGAATGAATTTGTTATCTCCTATGTAAATGCCCACATGGTTGATTCCGTTTAACCCTCCGTTTGTGTCGAAGAAGACCAGATCACCCGACTGCAAATCAGCCTCCTTGACTGGAGTTCCCCCTTTTCCCATGCCTCTGGAGGTCCTGTCCAGTGTTACTCCAAACTTCTTAAACACATAGCTGACAAATCCCGAGCAATCAAAGCCTCTGGTTGTAGAGCCGCCATAGACATATTTGATGCCCTGAAGCTTTTTTGAATAGTCAACGATTTGCTCTCTTACATCCTTACTTGTATCAGGCTGCTCCTGAGTATCGTCAGGCGATCCCCTTGATACTCTCTCCTCCCTGATTGTCACATAGTCACTATGTATCCAGCCGTATCTTTCCTCGCCTACCGAGATGCGATACCAGTCACCGGACTTCTCAAATATTTCTACTGCGGCTCCCTTTTCAAGCTTTGTAAGTATTTCAGCCGATGTATTAGGCTTGCTTCTGACATTTACCACACTACCGGAAACGATGCCCGCAGAAATCTTAACATCACGAACAGTTACATAATCGGCGTGAATCCAGCCATTAGCATCGCTATATCTTACCTCATACCAATCTTCCTGGTTGGAGGTAACAGTCACTTTGGTTCCTTTTATAAGCTGGTTGATAATTTTTGAAGATGTGTTCGGGCTCGCCCTGAAGTTGACAACATCGCCGGTGATAATACCTATCTGTTCAGTTGCTGCGAATACATTGCAAGTAAATATAAGTAATAAGAATATTACAAGTGATAATGACAATAGCGGCTTTCTTAAAACAGACATTGTAATCCTCCTAATATCCAGCTGCCGAGGTAAGCGGAATATTCAGCTTTTTAGGCTCGTCCATGGTGTTTCAAGGATATTATATCCATTAAGTAAAAGTTTGTCAAACTGACGAAAAATAATCCTTTTTACGGACATTTTTTATTCATAATTAATACATTCTGCTTGATTTCTTCATTGAATAGCGCTTTTCTAAAAGTTCCTGTCGCCGAAAAGCCCTGACTTGTCCAAAAACAAAGTCCTGCATTATTTCCCTCAGCGATTGATAAAAATGCTCCCGTGATGCCCCATATTTCCCTGCAATATAACAGTATCAATGAAGCAGCCCTCGCGCCAATGCCATTTCTTCGAAAGCGTGGCAATATGGCAAAAAGCTTCAGCCAAAGCTTACTTTCCCTTACAAGGCCCGTGACTAAGCCGGCAAACTGCAGTTGCTTGCTGTTATCAGAGCATATAAAAATGCCAGAGCTAAACTCCTCACAGTATGGGCAGCTATGTAGGAGTATATCGCGTATTTGACTGGTTGACACAGGCTCGTCAAAGCCCGTCGCATACCCCATACTG
>JAAYBT010000064.1 GCA_012730015.1 Clostridiaceae bacterium | reverse complement strand
TCGAGTCCCCTATGGGTCACCAAAGCGTTTTGCGAAGTAAAAGGCTCCACGAAAGTGGAGCTTTTTACGTTGCGAAGCAAAAGCGCTATCCTCTTTTGCAAAACCTCACATAATGTGAGGTTTTTAAAGAAACTACCTCAGTACGGGGTAGTTTCTTTTTGTGTTTTAGTGCTAAGGGGGACTCGAACCCGAGAGGGCACAAACTCCTTATAAGTCCTCAAGCTCCTGCATCTGCTTGGCAGTAAGAGGGCCGAATTCCATTGCCCTAATATTCTCTTCAACCTGCTTTACAGACTTGAAGCCGGGAATTGGAATAGTCACATTACTCTTGCCCCATATCCAGGCAAGAGCCCCCTGTGCCAGGGTCCTGCCCTCACTTGTGAATATGTCACGAACTGCCTCCAGCTTCCTATATGCATCTTCGTTGGGCTTTCCATCCACAAATATATGCTTCGCCCAGGAATAGCCCGATCCCCTTACATCATTATTTGAGACCCGAGTATCCTTGCCGAATTTGCCTGTTAGAAGCCCCATTGCTAATGGACTGCGATTGATACTTGCAAGATTATTGTCTTCACAAAAGCCAATTATCCTTTCATCACCCTTTATAATGCTAAACTCCTGCTGTATGGCACTACAATTATCGTTTTGCGCGATCAGCTTAATCCCGCTGAGCAAATCGGTGCTCCAGCCATAGGTCCTGATCTTCCCAATCTCAACTAATCGATCCAACGTATCCATGACAGAATCCAATTCCGAAATGCCGACCTCCCAGACATGCAGCTGGTATAAATCAATATAATCCGTTCTCAAACGACGAAGTGACGCATCGCAAGCCCGTTCTACATAATCCGGCTCCAGGTTATAGCCACATAATGTCTTAGTAGCCTCATTGCCTAAGTATCCAAACTTGGTGGCAATCACAGCCTGATTTCTTCTGCCCTCAAGCGCCTCACCTATTACAGCCTCGCTATGGCCAACACCATATGCATCTGAGGTATCAAGAAAATTAACACCCAAGTCCAGCGCTGCATGAATCGCCTTAATTGATTCTTTATCATCGGTTTGCCCATAGCCATCGATTTTACCATCCATATAGAATTGACCACCGATTGCCCAGCAGCCCAATCCCATAGGACTAACCTTAATGCCCGACCTTCCTAACACCCTTTGCTCCATGACAATCCTCCATTCTTTTAAGCTGCCTATTAGTAATTGCCCTCTTATTAACCTTGTTTTTCACTGCGTATACCCTTCCATAACACATCAAAGCATTGCTCCATCTCCTTAAGAGCTATCTCCTTACTCATCATATCTGTACTAAGGTCGATGCAGGTAATCAAATAATAGTAGGTCATCGCCATATTACCCGGATCCATAGGCTTCAGCTCTTTCCTGCCAATCCCCTCCTCCATAACCTCAGTCAGCGCCTTAACAAATACGGTCCTGGAAATGTCTGTGGCTGTGATGATTTCATCTCTCATTACCTCCGGCGCAGCATAATAAATCCTGTTCCAAAAGGCCATCTCCAAATTATCAATGTTGTAATCCAGATACTGCTGGTAAATCAATGTCAGGCGTTTTCTACTTTCTAATCCCTTTGTCCCTTCGGTAATCGACTTAATTAAGGATAAATACTTATCAAGTATGTCATGAAAGAGCTCGCGAAATATATCCTCTTTACTCTTAAAATGAAAATATAAAGACGCCTTATTTATTCCAACCATAGATGCTATCTTCTCCATACGAGCCCCCTCGTAGCCTGTATGAGTAAATACCTCTAAAGCGGCTTGAAGTATTTTTTCCTTCGTTATTATTCCGCTTCCCAAGCTATGCCACCTCCCCCCTTATATTATTAGTTCCTGTAGATTTAGCAAATTCCTAACCTGTCTGTACGCCTACCTACCAGTCGGTAGATTTATTCTAATACATAATTAAGGATAAATCAATAGCAAACCAATAAAAAGTTAAAATCTATAGGCTAGGCGGCTAGTTTTTGCAAGTAATGGCGTGCCTTTACATCAAAAAAGCCTTGTTTTATAGCAAGTCAGCTATAAAACAAGGCTTTTTAAGGCGTTTCTAAGCATTTTTCATCCCATTAGTTGAAATTTCAGGCAGTGGGACAAGGAAATAGAGCGCGGGAACAGGTACCTCATCCCATCCTTGCCCCACAATTACTCTTCCTGCATGATTAAATTGCGGCTAGCGTTTTTTACATGCTCTATTGTAAGCCTCTCCGCTGTGTCGGCATCCCTATCAATAATAGCCTGCATAATCGCCCTGTGCTCAGTCAAAACCTCCATTGCCCTACCTGGGTCACTCAAGGATACCTTCCTGGCCTTCTGCACATAATGATGGAAGGTGCTCAGAGTATGCATAAGTGGCTTACTCTTGCTGGCTTTGAATATGATGTCATGAAATCGCGTATCCAGCTTCATCAGGTGGCCATAATCACTCCTGCGAGTATAAAACTCCTCCAGATCCACCGCCTCTCGAAGCTCCTCCATCTCCTCAGTCGTTATCTTCTCGGCAGCCCAGCGGGCGGCAAGTCCCTCAACATACATTCTGATAGTGTATATGTCCTCAATATCTTTTGCTGAAACACCCTTTACCCTAACCCCTTTATTTGGTACTGATTGGACAAGTCCTTCCAGTTCAAGCTGCCTGAGTGCCTCGCGCACAGGAGTCCGGCTTACCCCCATCTCCTCCGATAACCTGGTCTCGATCAGGCTCTCACCAGGCTCATACACACCGTTGAGAATATCATTTTGAATTTGGCTGAAGACTCTGCGGCTCAAAGAACTGGACGCGGAATCCGTTTCATTATATTCAACCATTTTTCCACTCTCCATCATCATTATGCTTGTTTTTTAGTATAATTCAATAATCCACCGGCAAGCATGATATCCACCTGTCTGCTTGATAATGCAGTTTGGACCTTGATAAGGCTGCCTGTAGTTCTGTTCCTCAGTGTAAGCTCTTTTCCAGCTTTAATTTGCTCTCTTGCATTCTCGAGAACCAGCGCATCCCCCTCTTTAATTCTGTCATAGTCCTCCTCGTTAACAAAGGTCATGGGAAGAATACCAGAATTAATAAGGTTGGCCATGTGAATCCTGGCAAAGGATTTGGCTACAACTCCCTTGATGCCAAGCTGCAACGGTGCCAATGCGGCATGCTCACGACTGGAGCCCTGTCCATAATTAGATCCGCCGATTATGAAGCCTCCGCCATTTTCCTTCGCACGTTTCGGAAATTCCGGATCGCAGGGGGTCAGGCAATACTCGGCCAAATAAGGTATATTAGATCTAAAGGGCAATAGCTTGGCATTGGATGGCATGATATGATCTGTGGTAATGTTGTCCCCCACCTTGATCAGCACAGCTCCGCCTATCTGCTCAGGAAGCTCGCTGTTTAAGGGGAAGGGCTTAATATTCGGGCCTCTTACCACTTCTACATCCGTGCCCTCTGGAGCCGGAGCCACTACCATATTGTCATTTATTATGAAGCTGTCTGGCATCTTAACTGACGGTGCTTCTCCAAGTGTACGAGGATCCGTCAGCACGCCGGCCAAAGCACTTGCCGCAGCGGTCTCGGGGCTAACCAGATATACCTTTGCAGACTTGGTCCCGCTTCTTCCCTCGAAGTTTCTGTTAAAGGTTCTCAGCGAAACAGCATCGGTCGCAGGCGCTTGCCCCATACCAATACATGGTCCGCAAGCCGACTCAAGAATTCTTGCTCCAGCTGCAACCATATCCGCCAAGGCACCTTCTTTTGCCAGCATATTCAGCACTTGCTTCGAGCCAGGTGCAATTACCAGACTAACATCCGGGTGAACGGTCTTACCCTTTAATATTTGCGCAACCTTTAACATATCCATATAGGATGAATTGGTGCAGCTTCCGATGGCAACCTGATCCACCTTTATTGAGCCGATTTCATTGACAGAAGCTACATTGTCAGGACTGTGAGGCTTAGCGGCCAATGGCTCCAGGCATCCCAGATCTATCGTTAACTCTTGGTCATAAGCCGCATCAGCATCAGGTAAAAGTTCTATCCAATCACTCTGCCTGCCCTGTGCTTTCAAAAATTCCCTGGTCATTTCATCACTGGGGAAGATGGATGTAGTTGCTCCCAGCTCGGCTCCCATATTAGTAATGGTAGCCCTTTCAGGCACTGTCAGTGAAGCCAGGCCCTCTCCTTGGTACTCTATCACTTTTCCTACGCCGCCCTTTACCGTCAGCTGTCTTAGCACCTCAAGGATAATATCCTTGGCAGATACCCATGGCCTAAGCTTGCCATTGAGCGTGACTTTGCAGACCTTGGGCATCGTCATGTAATAGGGGCCGCCACCCATTGCAACAGCTACGTCAAGGCCGCCTGCCCCAATCGCCAGCATTCCTATGCCTCCTCCCGTGGGAGTATGGCTGTCGGAGCCCAGCAGGGTCATCCCGGGTACTCCAAAGCGCTCCAGTTGCACCTGGTGGCAAATTCCGTTACCCGGCCTTGAAAAGTATACGCCATGCTTTGACGCAACTGTCTGTATATATTTATGATCATCGGCATTTTCAAAACCTGCCTGCAGAGTATTGTGATCAATGTAAGCAACAGATTTCTTCGTCTTAACTCTTGGCATCCCTATTGCTTCAAACTGCAGATATGCCATAGTTCCTGTGGAATCCTGAGTAAGCGTCTGATCGATCCTGATGGATATTTCGCTACCGGCCGTCATCTCTCCGCTTATCAAGTGATCCTTGATAATTTTCTGTGCTAAATTCAATCCCATTTTCAATCCTCCAATTATTATTCTTTTCCTTCTTATCGCCTGTACTTACTTTATGCATAAGCCTCTAACGGCTTATAATTAATCAGTCGGTTCATTCTTCCGCCGGGCTAGCCCATCTACTCGGAACAAGCCCGCTTCCTTATTTATAGTACCAAATCATATATCTCCGGAGCAAGTTCCTTTATAGCCTCTGCCAGCTCAGTATCACCAAGAGCGGTGACTCTGCCATTCTTGTACTGCTCATCAACCCATTCCTTTATCTTAACAACCCTTTGATCCTTCTTATCAATCCTCTTGTCTCCGCTTAAGCCAAAGTAGCCATTAATCCAATGAGCAATGCCCGCAGCTCCAGAGGTCTGGTTAATTGCAACACCTACAGGCCTTCTCAATAATTTATCCGTATTGAAAATGTTGTATATCTCCTCATCCTTTAATAGGCCATCAGCGTGAATACCGGCCTGAGTCACATTAAAATGCCTGCCGACAAAAGGAGTTCTTAGAGGAATCTGGTAGCCCAGCTTCTTTTCGTAGTATTCTGCAATTTCAGTAATAACAGTAGTATCCATACCATCCGTTGTCCCTCGTAGCTGTGCATATTCAATAACCATAGCCTCAAGAGGCGTGTTTCCGGTCCTTTCGCCAATACCCAGAAGGGAACAGTTTACGCTCGATGCACCGTACATCCATGCACATGCGGAGTTTGAAACAGCCTTATAGAAATCATTATGGCCGTGCCACTCAATCAATTCGCTGGGAAATCCTGCATGATGTCTGAGCCCATATATTATGCCCGGCACACTTCTGGGCAGTGAAGTACCCGGATAGGAGACGCCATATCCAAGCGTGTCACAAGCCCTTATTTTAATAGGCACTCCGCTTTCATCACTAAGCTTACGCAGCTCCAACGCGAAGGGCACCACAAAACCGTAGAAGTCAGCCCTGGTTATATCCTCAAAGTGGCACCGTGGCTTAATGCCTACCTCGATAGCGCTTTTGACTATGCCCATATAGTGCTCTAGAGCCTGTTTCCTTGTCATGTTGAGCTTCTTAAAAATGTGATAGTCTGAGCAACTTACCAGTATTCCGCTCTCCTTCATTCCCATGTCCTTAGCCAGCTGGAAATCACTTTTCGTTGCTCTAATCCAGCTTGTGACCTCAGGGTATTTATAGCCTCTCTCCTGGCACTTATACACAGCCTCCTTGTCCCTGTCGCTGTACAGGAAAAACTCGCTCTGCCTGATGAGTCCCTTTGGTCCGCCGAGCTTGTGAAGCATATCATATAAGGTAACAATCTGCTCCACAGTATAGGGTGCTCTGGATTGCTGCCCATCTCTGAAGGTAGTATCTGTAATCCATATATCATCAGCAGGATACATTGGCACCCTTCTATGATTAAATGCACACTTTGGAATCTCATCATAGCTGTATATTTCTCTGTAAAGGTTAGGATTAGCAATATCCTGCAAAGAATAACGATATTGCATCTGTTCCAGAGTATTAGTTCTCTTGTTAAACTCTAACATATTTCTACCTCCAGCTCTTGCACGTTTGTATGTTTGCATTATTGTATACAATTATACATTCAGTGTCAATAAAAACTTTTCAACAATTATCGCCCTAAAACAGGAAATACAAGAAGGATTTTGCCAAATCATAGCGAAATAAGTAATATGTTGGATTAAAATCCTGGTAATACTTTAATCTGGCTTAATATACTGAACCTGAGGAGGATGGATATGGCAAGAAGTAGTTTTTCCGGGCCAAAAGGTAAAAAGGGAGGCTTTGTTGAGACAGGCAGATTGAGCTTAGTCGTCACAATAGTTTTTGGGTTGATAATGAGTGTTATCTTTGCACTAATTACAAAGCTTTATTGGCAGGCTATTTTCATAATAATCACTGCAATTCTCACAGCACAGTTGATGAAATATACAAATGGCCTCGTTATACGGAAGCTGGCTGAACGCATTGAAGATGAGCTTGAGGTCGTAAAGGACGGCGATTACTCAAGATTTCTGGAGCCAAAAACCTTTGGAGAGCTTTCCGGTGTAGCATCCACCATCAATTCAGTATTAAGTGACATAAGGACTCTTATTGACGGCTTCTTCACATTGTCCCTGTCAATAGTACAATCATCCAGGAAGGTAAGTGCAACTGCCAATAAATCGGCCGCATCCACGACAGAAATCGCAAAGACAGTAGATGAGATCGCTAAAGGCGCTTCGGAACAGGCTCAAGAGGCCCAACAGGGTGTGCATCTGGTCGATAATCTCTCAGAGCAAATCAATTCCGTTTATCAGAGCTATGGCAGCATAATAGAACAGACAAACAGCATCAACGACCTCAATAATATAGGCTTTGAATCTGTAAATGTATTGCGTGATAAATCGCAGGAGAGCTCCAATTCTACTGAGCAAATATTCTCTGTAGTGGAAAATTTGACAAATACGACAAAGAACATCGGCATGTTTGTGCAATCAATTGAGGACATTGCAGAGCAGACCAACATGCTGGCTTTGAACGCAGCAATAGAAGCTGCAAGAGCCGGTGAGGCAGGTAAAGGCTTTGCAGTTGTTGCAGAAGAGGTCAGAATGCTTGCAGATCAAAGCAGACAGTCCACCGAGGAAATAACGAACCTCATGGAGAGTATTAGCGAGGAATCCGCACTGGCCATAGCGTCTATGGAATTAATGAGAAAGGTTTCCAAGGATCAAAATGACGCAGTGGACAGTACAAACAAGGCATTTACCGATATAGCAAACGGCATTGAAGCAATTGTCCAGAGGATTAAGGATATAAATGAATCAGTCTCAAAAATGCAGACTGATAAGGATGAAGTAATAACTGCAATTGAGAACATTTCCTCTGTTTCCCAGGAGACTGCCGCTTCCAGCGAAGAGGTTGCAGCAACCACTGACCAGCAGCTAAAGGAAATCGATGATATGAATTCGGCTGCAGAGCAGATGCAGGAGCTTGTTCAGGAACTGGATATCAAGCTTAAGAAGTTCAAGATAAGCTAGTATTAATCGATTAACGAAGGATATCACATCATTGATCTCAATGAGCCGTATGCGAGCCTCTTGGTTTATACGGCTCATTGAATCGTTGTTCCCAAAATAGCCGAATCGTAAGATTATCCACTAACAGCAACAACTTCCAATTGAAATAAGCTACATGATACTATACTATATGTTTGGAAATTTGAGCTCTCATCTGCCAGCTTTCTTTGGCGGGCTTACTCTGATATTTACTCATCACAGCGGCTAATAAAATGAGGAGGAATCCACATGAATAAACCATTATCTCCATTTGTAATCTTTACATTCCTGCTTCTGTCTACATTACCGGCCTATATGACTTGTATCTCCATACCTGTCAGCGATAATGTAAATAAGCTTTCCGCCGGGAAATTCGTTGCAAAAACCGGATGGTTTTCAGGTATTATCAACGTTGGCTGGAAGGGCAATGCCAACAAAAGTGTCGATCTGACCTGGGCAGGCAATGTGGGCGAAGTAAAAATAAGGCCATATAGCATTGAAAGCAATAAGCAGCAATCCGGTGCAATTGGAGTCTCAATCGAGCAAACAGACGAGGTTCAGCATGTTACATTTTCGGTAAAAAAGATCAACGGTGAAACGCTTAGTAGCACTGTTACAGTTCCTCCTGCAGCAGTGGCTTCATTCGATGTGCTTAGGACCTCAATAAACCCAGGATACTACTTCTCCGGTGCAATAATTGATATGGGCGTTATGCTTAACGCTAATGCTATCAATAAGGATACCTTCCGCGCAAAAGCAAGAATAACCGAAGCAAACGGCGAATTACAGGGCTCATTCGGTAACTACGGCTGGGATCCCGGTATGAGTAATCGTGCACTGGAGGACAATTGGGCCACGTGGAACATTCTGGACGCATATGTGGTTGACACTGACGGCAACAGAGCTGATATCGGTCAGTATATTAGGCTGGATATTGAATGGGGAACCAGAACCGAGCAGAGCGGAAGCAGCAGTGCAAACCGCTACGATGTACCGGCAACTCGTGCTTCCTGGTACAAACTGGGCACTGGCTCCTGGAGCACCTATCACTCATTTGCAAATATCGAAGTTATAATCGATCAGGAGATGGCTATTGACGGTATCGGGACACTGACATACTCACAGAATGAAATAAGGCATGATCCGCTGTTCGACGCTTTCGACCCCACACTAGAGGTACCCGGTGGGGGCAGGGCTCCGATATACAGGCCTGACAATGCATCTGAAGATAACCTCAGACCACTTTTAGTCTGGTTCCACGGAACAGGTGAACGCTATATATCTATGGATATAAACGGCGTGACAGTTGACAATCCATGCGCAAACCTTATAGGGAACAGGGCTCTCTCTTTTGCCGATAACGAATTCCAGTCAATCATGGGCGGTGCCTACGTGCTTGCCCCACAATCAACTACCTCTGGCTGGAACGCAGGTAGATTGAATGACATGGAAGCCCTCATTAACAAAGTAGTCGCCGAAAACTTTATTGACCCTGACCGTATATTTGTTGGAGGCCTTTCTATGGGGACCGGCATGACATCACCCCTAGTCCTTTCTACAACAGAGAACAGCATCAATTTTGCAGGAGCGATGCTTGTCTCCGGCGGCAGCTTTAACCAGGATCAAGCAGCAACTATTGCCAGAAAAGGATTCCCCATTTATCTTGTGAGCAACACTTCAGACTTTGCCGGTGCTGATCATATCAATACTTACAATAACCTGATAGAAGCTGGCGTTAATGCAAAGCTCATGCGTTATCCGGAAGGTCCTGTGTTCGATGGCGAGTATTTCTTTGGTGCACATGATTCTTGGAATTACGTTTACAACAACTTAGTCGCTGATGAAGATGGTGAAACCATATTCGAATGGCTTGCAAAATTGAAACGCTAAATTGCAGAAGGCCCAGTATGAAAACATACTGGGCTTTTTATCAAAAGAATATCCACTAATCATAAAAATGTCCAATTGACAGTAAGGCCCTTTAAAATCTATTATTAAGCCATAAACACATAAAATCGTTTTACTAAAATTCAATTCCAAACTTAATTTTACTGTACTGTGATGGAGGAGTGGATAATCATGCGTGTTAGTACTGGGAACGAAGCTCGAGCGGTATCACAGAAGGCATTAAGATCAAAGGCCATGAGAAGTCTGCAGCATAGGGTTAAAATCAACTGGGAGCTGTATGTAATCCTGGCAATCCCATTAATATGGCTGCTAATATTTCATTACTATCCTATGTATGGTGTACAGATTGCCTTTAGAAGATTTTCACCCTTAAAGGGTATTACCGGAAGCCCATGGGTGGGATTGACTAACTTTATCAAATTTTTCAAAAGCTATAACTTCGAAAGAGTATTAAGAAATACGCTTTCTATTAGCTTATACGATCTGGTGGTGGGGTTCCCCTTCCCGGTAATTCTGGCAATTCTGCTAAACAATTGCCTGAAACCAAGGTTTAAGAAATTCGTTCAAATTATTACATACATGCCTTATTTTATATCAACAGTTGTTATGGTCGGTATCATTATTCAATTTCTCTCCCCCAAGGTTGGCGTCATTAATTATTTAATTACTGCTCTTGGCGGTACAGAGATAGATTTCATGGGACGGCCCGAGTATTTCAGAAACATTTACGTATGGACAAATATATGGCAGGGGACAGGGTGGACGGCAATCATATATTTATCAGCCTTATCATCTGTTGATCCAGGGCTTCATGAAGCAGCCCTTGTGGACGGCGCAAACCGCTTTCAACGAATGTGGTATATCGATTTACCCAGCATCCTTCCAACAATCGCGATAATGCTGACACTTAGGATGGGTAACATAATGAATGTTGGCTTCGAAAAGGTACTCCTTATGCAAAATGATTTAAACACAGGTGCTTCCGAGATTATATCCACATATGTTTATAAGGCAGGCCCGGCGGCGGCGGCGCCAGACTTTTCGTACGCTGCTGCTATAGGACTATTTAACTCAATCATAAACCTCGTACTCATAATGATTGTTAACAAAATCAACGCGAAGATCAATGAAACGAGCCTGTGGTGATAAGACTTATGTGTGAAGGGAGATAAAGAGATGTCAGATATTCAAACAGTCAAGAAAAATAGAGCAAGAAAACCTAAAGCTTTACTTGAAGATAAATTGTTCGGTTTTGTGAATGATGGGCTTTTGGTTCTAGCCGCACTAATAGTTTTCTACCCTCTTGTATATATATTAAGCTCCGCATTCTCATCCCCCACGGCTGTATCTAAAGGCCTGGTTGTGTTCTTCCCTGTTGACTTTTCACTAAAGGGCTTTGAGGAAGTCTTCAGTCATAAAGCTATAGTCACAGGCTTTGCCAATACAATATTTTATACTGTTGTCGGTACATTGGTAAATATAATACTGACAGTTGCAGCTGCCTATCCACTTTCGCGCAAGAACTTGCCCGGGCGCCGCATCCTGCTCTTTATATTTACCTTTGCTATGCTTTTTAATGGAGGACTGATTCCATCATACCTGCTTACAGCAAAGCTTGGCTTAATAAATCACCGTGCGGTAATGATCATTCCGGTGGCTTTGAATATATTTAACGTAATCATCTGTCGAACATTCTTTGAGACTACAATACCCGAGGAGCTAATTGAGGCAGCACAGCTAGACGGCCTGAGTCATACCAGATTCATTGTCCAGATAGCCATGCCCCTTTCAAAGGCCATTATTGCGGTTCTCGTTTTGTATTATGGTCTTGGTCATTGGAACTCCTACTTCCAGGCTTTTCTGTACATAACTGATAAATCCAAATTTCCGCTTCAGATAGTCCTTCGCGACATACTAATACTAAATCAAGTTAACGAAATCATAGCAGACCCACTGCTATACCAGGCCAAGCAGGGCATGGCGCAGTTACTCAAGTATTCGCTCATCGTTGTGGCAAGTGTACCATTTATGCTGGCTTATCCCTTTGTCGCCAAATACTTTGTAAAAGGCGTAATGATAGGTGCCATAAAAGGTTAACCTTATTCAACTGTCATAATTAACCTTGATTTGTTACAGGCACATTAAAGTGCCTGACAAATAGAGTCAATAATTTATATAAGGAGGAATTCAAAAATGAAAAGGGTTTTGACAATTTTGTTGTGTGTTGTCATGGTACTGGCGATGCTGTCTGCCTGCTCACCTGCGGGCAAAGAACCTGCGGAGAAGACGGCCGGTGGAGAGAAAACTCAAGCCGTTGCACCGACACCCGACGAAGACGGACTCATCCCATCAGCCTATGGCGGTGTTTCTGTTACCCCTGCAGGCGAGTTACCTATCGTAAAGGAGCCTGTGACACTGTCCATTCTGATTGCGCAGCATGATAACGTCGAGGATTATGTCAACAACAAAATGACGCTCTACATGAAGGAGCAAACCGGCGTTAGTGTTGAATGGATTACAGTTCCATCACAGGACGCTACCCAACGTGTAAACCTTATGCTTTCGACTCAAGTGGACATACCTGATGTCTTTATGATCCCCCTGGGTATGACAAACGAGGTAGTGTCCGATATGGCTGATCAGGGCTTGTTCCTGCAGCTTGACGACATGATTGCCAAGCATGCACACTGGTACGCTGAAAGGCGTGCTGATGATCCTCTGATCGAGCAGCTTATGAAGCTACCTGATGGCCATGAATACTCATTGCCTAAGGTTGTTAAATCGGATCCAAACTCTATGTCACGTCGTGCCTGGATAAACCAAAAGTGGTTGGATAACCTTAACCTCAAAATGCCTACTACAACAGAAGAACTCGTTACTGTATTAAAAGCATTCAAAAATGATGACCCCAATGGTAACGGTAAAAAAGATGAAATTGCATTTATGGGAGCCACCAACGGTTGGAATACATTACCCGAAGAGTTTATCCTGAATTCTTTCATTAAGTACACCAGGAGCACACCGTACTATTTGGATAATGGTAAGTTCGAAGCCTGCTTTGATAAAGATGCATATCGTGAGGGTCTGAAATATATGAACAGACTCTGCGCAGTTGAAGGCTTGCTTGATCCTGCTACCTATACTCAGGATAACTCCCAGCTGCAGCAGCTGTTTGACAACGAAGAAATCGCTCTTGTCGGACTTGCTCCAGGCGGCGGCACATTCTTATGGTCATCAATGGAAGGCGAAAGGGTCAGAGAGTATAATCCCCTTCCTCCACTAAAGGGCCCTGCTGGTGTTCAGTACACCTACTTAGACCCATTTGACAGCTACTACATCAACGAGTATATTATTACAAGCGCCTGCAAGAACCCTGAGGTTGCTTTCAGATTCGCTGATTTCATGTACTCACGCGATGTATCCATGAGAAACCGCTTGGGTGAGCCAGGTGTAGACTATACCATCCCCTCCGGCGGAGAGATGGGAATTGACGGCGATCCGGCTTCATACATTCCAGTACTTGCGTGGGGTACAATTAACTCCGCTCACTGGAATGAGATTGGCCCAACTTACAACGATTTTGACAACAACGGCGTAAAGGGCGACGACCCTTATGAATTACAGCAGTACCTGTGGAATGCCACTGTTAATTGCTATGCTCCTTACAAGCCCCCAGTGGAAATGTGCCACAACAACAAGATGTACTATATGCCTGATGATGCCAGAAGACTGTCTGAGATAGACACAGACCTTAAGAGCTATACTCGTAATGCTCTGGCTGAGTTTGTTACCGGCGTCAAGGATCCCAACGACGATGCCCAGTGGAATGCATACCTTAATGAACTCAAGACACTCGGCTATGAAGAGTCTCTCTCCATCGTCCAGGCTCGTTATGACTCAATGAAATAATATGCTCCAGAAAAAGTGGTTAATCACCTTGTGTGGTTAACCACTTTTTTTTATTATTTTATGCTTTCTCTACACTCTTTTGGTGTTATGTTGAAATTTCGTTTGAAGGCTTTATAGAAAGTATTTGTATTATAGTAGCCGACCATTTTCACAATCTCAGCTGTTGCAAGGTTTGTTTCTTTAAGCATCTCTACCGCCTTTGTCATTCGCTTTTTCTCGATATAAGTCTGGATGTTAATGCCCTTCTTTTGCTTAAAGAAGCTTGATATATAGCTCTCTGTTAGGCGCATAGATTGGGCAATCGAAGAAAGGCTGAGGTTGGGGTCGTGATAATTATCATCCAAAAATTTTGTTATTCTATCAATCAACCGCTGGTGATTGCTATCAGTGCGTAAATTTACATATGAACAGATCTTTTCGGCCGTCACACTCATGCATTCGATTATACTATCAGTGCTTTCCGCCCTTTTCATTTGTCTTAGAACTCGTTCTATTTCCCTTTCAAGCTGGTTATCCGTTATGGTGATTTTCGACACTAAGAGCAATGTGGTTTCCGATAGCATTGATATAAATCTGATTCGCTGTCCCTTTGATGTTTGCAACACCTCATAATTTCTATCCACAAGCTCTCTTATAGCTTGAATAGTATATTCTGCCTCTCCATTACTCAAAAGAGTATAAAGTCGTTGAGCGTCATCAAAGCTATATGTAAGCCTGTTTTTCTGCTTATCCTTACTATCGTACCATACGATTACCTTATTATCTAAGACATCCATGTTATTCAAAGCATATTCTGCATTTCTATAAGAGACAAAAATCTGGTCATAATTCGCCACCGTATCTCCTATGCCCCATCTTAAGGAAACAAGTGAGTCTAAATCCATTTCACTCATACAGGATTCTATCAGATTGGCAATTTCCCTTTGATCATAAAACTCATTGCCACATATGATGATTGAAAATCTGTCGAAGGCTGTTTTGCAGAAATAGAATCCCTTCTCACGAGTATTGGAAAACATCTCAGACAAGGCGAACATAGCCATATCAAATGATTCACAGTTATGAGAGATAATCCGTGATATAGCAACAGTGTAATAGGCAAAATGTAGTATCGACTCATCCTCTATCATCTTTATTTCGTCGGCTGATATCACTTCACCCTTCAGCAGCCTGTTATAGAAATTGCTACGGGAATTTTCCCTGTACTCATGAATTTTTGAGGTAAGCTGTATATTGTCATCAAACATATCGGAAACTCGCCGCAGCACATGGTAAAGGCTCTTTGTAATGAAGGACTTATGCTTTCTATCTGCATTATTGTCCTTTAAGCTTGCATTATTGTCCTCTAAGCCTGCATTATTGTCCCCCCCATCAACTAAGCGAAGTAATGAGGTAACCGGAACTGACATCTCTTTTGAGAATACTACTGCCAGAATAAGTGATGAGATAAGCACCAAGAAATACATTCCCAAAATGCGATGGCTTGTTCTTCTACTATCCGCATATATCTCATCTGTTGAGACAAAGTAGCTAACTGTCCAGTCAAGAAGGGATAGCTTCTCCGAATACCACTCATAGCTGTTGCCCTCTAAGGTCACATTCCTCCTGTCTGGCTTTGACTGTACTGAGTTCATCAATTCTATGGCTGATTCCCGATTTGCATATATCAAATTGCCCTTACGGTCTACAATTACAAGAGCTGAATCATTATATAAATCAGTCACTCCCAAGTCTTCTATTAATTCTTTTACTTTGATACCAGTAATTACTGTTACACCTTTTCCCTTATCCAATATGGGTAAACGATAGTAGAGGTTAACATAACCATCTATAGAATCCTCTCTCACACAAAAAACATTACTTTCACTCATCAGTTGTTCAGTGCGCCACTGCTTGTAAGGTAGACGATCATTCGGAAATTTCAATTTGAAAAACACTTTAGGCCGGCTGTCGAGCATATCCGAAGAGATAAAAAGATGGTTAAAGTGAAAATAAAGCACAACTCTATCCAAAAACTGACTTGTGGATGTGTAATTAGAAAGCTTGTCGGATATTTCAAGGAAGTGCATATAGTCCTTAGGCTTGAAATCTGCCTCCATTTTTCGAAGGAGTGATACATCTAAATTGACATTAAATGAAGATTGAAGCTTAAGCACATCCCTAAGGTGCGCGTCCATGACACCCACCGCTTCATTTACAGCCTGTTCCATCTCCATCTGAACTTTGTCATGTTCAGCCCTGACAATGTTGGAATATGATAAGCTGCCAATTACTAAAAATAAAATAGTAATAATGATTAGATAGGTTACAAGGTATGTAAAAAGCACCTTGCGTCTGGAGAAATAGGTTCCATTACCTTTGGTAATCAAACATTCCACCCCCATATATTGCAGGTATAGATAAATTCATTTGTAACTTAACTATTAATAATTCAGCAATAGTACTATATTCGACAAAGTGCTCTAATATCCTTTGTTAATGGAAATACATAATCAATCGATAAGCTTATCGAAATTAGCTTTTGAAAGAAGGAGTACCAGTATGTAGCCCAAAAGTGCACTTAATGACCCCTGGACAGAATTTGGCAGTATCTCTGTAATGGCGGCAGTCAATCCGAAGGCTTCATCGAATAAGCCCAGCAGGAAGGTCTCAGCAAAAAAGTAGCCGGCAACCATGGTGATTGCCCCCACAGCTACAGCCAAAATAAGCGAAAGATGAAGGGCCGAACTGACAGTGTCCTTCTTGCGAAGCTTTGCCGCAATAAGACCCGCGACCAATCCTTCAAGGCCTTTTACAACAAAGGTTATAGGGGCAAACAGAAGCGCACCTGCCGCAAGGTCTGCGATAGCAGAGCCTACAGCACCGGCAAACATACCGCCCACAGGACCCATAAAGGCAGCCGCAAGAAAAATTACTGTATCGCCCAGATTGAAATAACCTCCGGGCAGTGGAGTCGGAACACGTGTAAAATATGTAGCTAAAAATACAATAGCTACAAAAAGACCATTTAGAACTAATCGTTTAAGTGATTTGTGTTTCATCAAGCTGCCTCCGGATGCTATATTAACAAGAAACATTCTAATGGTAAATAAATACAATGTCAAGCATATTAATGTCAAAGATATGCGGGATAATCTTAATACTCTATCCCTTTCCTGCCTTTAATGCCCTTGTCGGCAGGATGCTTTACAGCTTTTATCTCAGAGACATAGTCCGCAAGCTCGATTAATTCTCCGTCTGCACCCCTGCCTGTAAGCACCAGCTCAAGGTCTTCAGGCTTACTCCTAATAAACTCCAGCAAACTGCCCTTTTTAAGCATCCCAGATGAAACAGCTCCTAATACTTCATCCAATATCAATAAATCACATGCGCCGCGCATAGCACAATCTACTGCATATTCGAAAATACTATTCTGCTGAGCGGCTGTCTGTGCTTTTTCCATCTCATTCATCTGCCATGTGAATTTTTTTAACTGCGTTCCCCTGTGCAAAGCAAAATTGGGCCCCAGGGCCTTCAAGGAATCCATTTCACCAGTCTGAATGCCCTTTAGGAACTGAACCATCACGACCCTCATCCCACAGCCACATGCCCTGACACCCAGGCCAATAGCTGCCGTTGTCTTTCCTTTGCCATCTCCGGTATATATGTGTACCAGGCCTCTCATTGATTGCCACTTAATCCTTTCGCTTCTTCTACTCTTCCTCTATTCTGATAATATTTATGATGCCCTTGACAGGCGCACTTTCATTTAGCTCCTTCACCCATCCGGACAGCTGTTGCTCGCTTTGTTTGGAGGTTGTAAACGCGATCTCCCCAGCCAATTCATTTGCGCCGGGCTTAACAAATTCTATGCTGTCAAATATCCTTTCGACGCACTTTACCGCTTCAACGCTGTTCCTGATGGATACACGCACAAAATAGCGGGTTTTGCTATCTCCAACAGGCAAGATGTTGTTGTAGCCCTTCCTGTCCCAAAGGCTCCTGCAGCTTCCCTTATTCTTCGCTATGTCGACTACATCTCCCACTACAGCGCTTGCCGTTGGTAGCTTGCCAGCTCCTTTTCCATAGAACATTGTCTCACCTACAGCATCGCCCTTGACTACAATGGCATTGAAAACGTCATTTACATTGGCAAGAGGATGATTCATGCTGATAATTGCAGGTGATACCCTGGCAAAGACCCTATTCCCTTCCCTTTTGCTTATGGCAATCAGCTTAATGGTGCTATGCATGGCCTCTGCGTATTGGATATCAACTGGCGAAATCTTAGAAATCCCTTCTGTATATACATCAGTGCAATCCACAAATTCATTATATGCAATAGATGAAAGTATGGAAATTTTCCTGCATGCGTCGATCCCTTCAATATCATCGGAAGGATTTGATTCCGCATAGCCCTTCCTTTGTGCACCTTCCAAGGCATCGTTGAAATCGCGGCCCTCCCTTTGCATTTGGGTCAATATATAGTTAGTCGTTCCATTCAATATGCCCGTAACTCCACTTATTCTATTTGCTGCAAGACACTGGTTCAATGAATGGATAATCGGAATGCCTCCACCGACGCTTGCTTCAAAAAGATAGCTTACCTGATTGGCAGCGGCCAATTCAATCAGCTCCGGCCCATGAGTTGCCACTAGCTCCTTATTAGACGTGACCACATGCTTCTTTGCTCCTAAAGCCCTCTTTGTATATTCATAGGCCACCCCTATGCCCCCAATAGTTTCAACCACCACACTGATTTCGGGGTCACAGAAAATCTCCTCCGGATTCTTCGTGAATAGCGAGCTATCGGGGCTATCTGTAAAATCCCTGATATCAAGTATCTTCTTCACTGTGATCTGCTCGCATGCTTTGTGCTCTATGCACTGGGCATTTTCCCTTATGATCTCGGATACTCCTGACCCGACGATGCCATATCCTATAATAGCGATGTTCATAATGTGCTCCTCCTACTTGTGTCCATTATATTTCTTAATCCGCCCATGCCTAAGCATTGCGTCAATTGTTACCCTTTTTCTGTTTCAAAATGCCTTACGCTTTCGATTGCTCCTGCTAGGCCTGTGTCTTCGAATGCTTCCTGCACCGCTTCACACCTTCCTCTGACCCTTGCTCGAGCATGCGTCTTCCACTGCCTCTAGTCCCGTGCCAGAATCTCCCGCCTGCGCACACCCTCTATCTCCCCAAGCCTCTCCATCAATTCGCCTATATCCATGCTCATTCCTGTCGTCGCTATCGATATGGTGACGTCCGCCAGCCCATTAATGGGAACATTTTGATTAATTGTAATGATATTTGCCTTAGCCTGCGCTATCGTGTTAATTATTCTTGAGAGTATCCCCGAAAAATCCTCCACTACAAAGAAAAGAGTAATAACCCTTCCTCTTGAAGTCTCGTAAAAGGGAAATACCGAGTCCCTGTATTTGTAGAAAGCACTCCTGCTCAGCCCCGCCTCTTTTACAGCTTCATTTACAGTTTTAGCTTTGCCGCTTCCCAGTATCTTCTTCACTTCAATAACCTTAGAAAACACTTCCGGTAAAATCCCACTGTCAACCAAAAAAAATGCTGATTGTTTTTCCATTTTACCCTCCCATTTGTCCACCAATGGCGCACATTTGTGCTCGGCTGGTGTAATATTAACATATATGAAAGAAAAAATCAATAACTTTTTCAAATTATTGATTCCTCTTATTAAGACCTACTATGTCGTTTATGGATTATTCTATTCTAATGGGCTTCACTTCGACTGTTTCATTATTTTTGATAAATGACCTCTCCCATCTGGGGACATAATCGCCCAGAGCCCATTCGGCCATAATAATCGAGCTGCCCTCTTGCAGTATATATTTTGCCAGCGGCTCCTTTGCAAGTCTATTATCCTCGATAGCATAAATGATTAGTTCGCTTTGTGTCACCACAAGTGCAATATCTTTATTCGGCGAAGTATAAATATCAAGAGCGTGAGGGAGCTTATCCTTAACTTCCTTCCAGGGTATGTGTAAAAGATCATAGGCTACCATATTTGAAGGTGGTATCAGGTTGAGATTGAAGTCTATGTGGGGAAGCTGCCCCTCCCGGTCCAAGTTAATTCGTCCTTTAAAAAACCAATGCCCCATCTTTCTATAAAGCCCAAAATTCTTGCTCTGCGATTCCTTATCTATATTCACAATCATCTTATGTTTAGAGTTTTTCTGTAAATCCGATATGGCGCTTTCCATGGCCAGTCTTCCGTTTTCTCCAGCAATATCCGAAAT
>JAAYBT010000063.1 GCA_012730015.1 Clostridiaceae bacterium | reverse complement strand
TATTCCAGCTTTGGATCAAGACCCACTACAGTTGGGTTATTAGTCCTTTTTATATTTGCAATAAGTCTATCTATAAACATAGTAACTCCTCTTTAAACATTTTTATTTTCAAGATTACACTTTAGGCAAAACCTGCGCATTAGCCAGGCTGCCTAGAGCAGTATATGATCGCTAACCACTAAATTTCCTGCTACAATTGTTGCCCAAGGGGCACCATAGAGCTCCATTCCTCCAAATGGAGAGTTCTTGGATTTCGACTGAAATTTATTCACATCCACCCTGTACTTCTCATCAATATTCACAATAGTGACATCGGCAGCAGTGCCAATCTGCAATGTGCCTTTACTAATACTTAGCAGCCTTGCGGGATTAAGGCTCATTTTTTCAACAAGCTTTGTCATCGAAATGATTCCAGGCCTTACCAGCTTTGTTATCACCAGAGGAAGTGCCGTCTCGAAGCCCACAATTCCATTGGCAGCTAGACTGAATTCAACATTTTTCTCATCGGCATGATGAGGTGCATGATCGGTTGCTATAATGTCTATGGTGTCGTCGGCAATGCCTTCAATGATTGCCTTTACATCCTCCTGTGTTCTTAGGGGCGGGTTTATCTTAGCATTGGTATTGTAGCCCTCACAAGCATCTTCGGTTAAGGATAAATAGTGGGGGCAGGTTTCACAGGTCACCTTGACGCCACGCTTCTTCGCATCCCTAATCATTTCAACAGATAGAGCAGTGCTCACGTGGGCAATATGTATAGGCACACCTGTATACTCCGATAAAATTAGCTCTCTGGCAACCATGGCCTCCTCAGCTGCTGCTGGTATTCCCTTGAGCCCCATTATGGTTGACATGTATCCCTCGTTCATTACGCCATTCTCTGCAAGATCAAGGTCCTCACAGTGGGAAATAACGGCGATATCAAACATTGAGGCGTACTGAAGTGCTTTTTTCATAAGCGACGAGCTCACGACAGGGTTGCCGTCATCTGAGATGGCCACAGCGCCTGCAAACTTAAGCTCACCAATCTCTGCCAGCTCCTCTCCCCTCTGGCCCTTTGAAATGGCTCCGATTGGGTATACGTTTACATAGCCCTCCTGCTCTGCCTTTTGTATGATGTATTTTATCACTGCTTCATTATCCGCAACAGGGTTGGTATTTGGCATACAGGCAATCGAAGTAAAACCGCCCATTGCAGCACTTTTTGTTCCGCTTTCTATATCTTCCTTGTATTCAAAGCCGGGATCTCTAAGGTGACAGTGAGCATCCACGAGACCTGGCAGCACATATTTCCCTGCCGCATCAATTACTTCACATCCATCATCTGAGATATCCCCTTCTATTTCCACGATTCTACCTTCATCAATAAGCAAATCATAAACACCATCTATGCCTGCTTTTGGATCAATCAATCGTCCGCTCTTAATTAGCAGTTTCATTTGTTCCCCTCCTGGTCAAAAGATAGAGCAATGCCATTCTTACTGCAACTCCGTTAGTCACCTGTTCATCAATTGCAGAGCTTTCCATATCAGCAACTCCACTAGTCAGTTCAATGCCTCGGTTTATAGGCCCGGGATGCATTATAAGCACATCCTTTTTCGCCAGCTGCAGTCTTTTCTCATCGAGTCCAAAAAATCGCGAGTATTCTCTTACTGTTGGAAACAGTGCTTTCTTCTGTCTTTCCAACTGTAATCTGAGCGATATGATAACATCCGCATCTATTAAGGCTTCCTGTATAGTACTGAAAACCTTCGCTCCGGTCCTCTCAATATCGGGTGGCAACATAGTTGCAGGACCTGCAAGGGAAACCTGCGCTCCCATTTTAATCAAGCCCCATATGTTACTTCTGGCCACGCGACTATGATATATATCTCCGAGTATCGCTACTTTTAGTCCTTCAAGGGTTCCCTTTTTCTCGCGGATGGTAAACATGTCCAAAAGCGCCTGAGTAGGATGCTCATTCATTCCGTCCCCGGCATTTATTACCGAAGCCGTAACATTTTTAGCCATAAGATGTGGTGCACCAGACTGGGGATGGCGCATGATGATAATGTCAGTACCCATTCTGTTAATCGTTCTTCCTGTGTCGATTAGTGATTCGCCCTTCTGTACACTGCTAACTGATGCCGAAATATTTGCAGAGCTTGCTCCCATGTACTTTGATGCCAGCTCAAACGAAAGCCTTGTCCTCGTACTGTTCTCATAAAAAAGTGTGACTATGGATTTTCCCTGTAAGTGTGGAGTCTTTTTATTGTTGGATACTATGACATATTTCATTGTCGCGGCAGTATCCAGTATATACTTTATTTCCTCTGGGGATAGATCCTTAAGTCCAAGCAAATCCTTTGATTTAAGGTTCATTGTTTTACCACCTTCATCGATATTTTTATAGCCTGAAAAAAAGAGTAAGGAAAGCCTCCCTACTCAATATCACTTAATGTAACCACATTTACCTTATCTATCTCGTAAAGCTTCACATTGACCATCTCTGTCTTTGAGGTAGGAACGTTTTTACCCACAAAATCTGCGCGAATGGGCAATTCCCTATGCCCTCTATCGATCAAAATCGCCAGCTGAATCATTCTCGGCCTTCCAATATCCATAATGGCATCAATTGCGCTGCGAGCAGTACGTCCTGTGTAAAGTACATCATCTACCAAGACAATTATTTTATCATTTACGGGGAAGTTTATTTCTGTTCCTTTGATAACGGGATGCTCCGCCAGCATGCTGAGGTCATCTCTGTAGAAGGTAATGTCCAGTATCCCGACGGGAACCTCTTCTCCCTCCACCTCCTTTATCTTTGACGCAATAAGCTTTGCAAGAGGAACTCCTCTTCTCTGAATGCCAATGATATGAAGATCCTCGACGCCCTTGTTCTTTTCGATAATCTCATGTGCAATTCTTGTTACGGCTCTATTAATGCCGCTTTCATCCATTATTTCAGCTTTGTCAATCATGGTGTGCACCTCCTCCATCTTTACTGCTAACCTAGAGCCGGATATGCTGCTCATATGGCTGCAACAAAAAATGCCCCCTAGCCGATGGCAGGAAGCATACATTTCTAAAGCTTGCAGGCAAACACCTGTAATATAAGCTTTGTTACAATACCCTTCCAGCCTCTCAGGACTAATTAAAAGGTTCATTTTCAGTTCAACTAATATTATCATATCGGCCATGGCTTGTCTATATCTTGTGGCAAAATTTATTATTTCATGCAAATCGCCAGGCTTCGTAAAACATTATATGGGATTTCATATTTAGATTGATCCAAAACTTATAGTAGCTCTAAAAGGATTTTTCTGCCCGCTATTCCTGTCTGAATTTTTCTATCAATTCCTCGAGCTCTTTTGGAAGCGCCGCTTGAAACTCTACATATTTCTCAGTACCAGGATGGACAAAGCCAAGAAGCTTTGCATGCAAGGCCTGTCCGCTAAAGTCAATCATCTTCTTTTTCCTGCCGTATAAAGGGTCTCCCACAATGGGATGATCGATGAATGAAAGGTGAACCCTAATCTGATGCGTTCTTCCCGTTTCCAGCCGTAATTCAAGTAATGTGGCTGATTTGAAGCGTTCGAGCACCTTGAAATATGTCACAGCCCTGCGTCCGTTTTTCATATTTATAGCCATTTTTTTTCTTTCAATCGGGTTTCTTCCGATGGGTGCATCAATCTTTCCGCTGTCCTCGTCAATAATCCCCTCGGCAAGAGCAACATACACGCGTTCTATATCATGCTCCTTAAGCTTCTCGGAAAGTCTTAGGTGGGATTTGTTATTTTTTGCTACAACCAGCACGCCTGAGGTATCTTTATCGATACGATGAACTATCCCAGGACGGATAACACCATTAATGTCTGAAAGCGAATCATCACAATGATTAATAAGAGCGTTTACTAAAGTACCTGTATAGTTCCCCGCAGCCGGATGTACAACCATTCCTCTGGGCTTATTAATGACAATGATATCATTGTCCTCGTAGAGAATATCAAGTTCAATATTTTCCGCCTTTACTTCTAGAGGCTTTGGATTTGGTATCTCCATTTGCACCTGATCCCCAGCCTTTATCTTATATCCGGACTTTACCCTTTTACCGTTCACTAGAGCTCTGCCTTCTGAGACAAGCTTATCGATATATGAACGGGAAAAATCATCGGACTGCTCAGTAAGAAAAACATCAAGGCGCTTGCCTGCATCCTCTTCCTCTACACAGTACGATCCACACGAAATTCCCTCCAGCTGCTCATCAAATTCATTATGCATCTTCATTACTATCCTCTGCAACTGTATCCTCTAACCCTACACCTGACTCTATATTTGTCTCCATATCAGCCTGAGCTACTGCATCAACATTCACTTGCGTCTCAACATCTGCCTCTACCTGTGCCCCTTTATCAGTATATGTGCCTGCAGCTGAAGCAGCACTTGTCTCGTGGTTCTTATCCGGCTCCTTATAAATAAATATCACATATATGGCAACCAAAATAGTACCACAGGTCAGAGTAATGTCTGCAACATTGAATACCGGGAAGGGATATGAGCCAATATAAAATAGCAAGAAATCCGTTACCTCGCCTGATACTAACCTGTCAATATAGTTTCCTATAGTGCCTCCAAGTATCAATGCCAAGGAAAATCTGAGGAATTTGCTTTGGCTTTTGAACAAAACTATTACTGCGAATATGGCAACTATGGGTGTAATAATCAGGAAGAAAGGCCTTCCATCCTTAAGTATGCTGAAGGCGGCTCCAGAATTCATATGAAGAGTCAAATAGAAGAATTTATCAATAACAGGTATCATCTCGCCCAATTCTATGTTTTGCAAAACAAAATACTTTGTAAGCTGGTCGATGATAGTAATCAATACAGATATCAGAATCCAAATCATAAATAATCCTTTCTGTTTCAAATTCTCTACAAATTATACCGATGATGCCGTTCAAAGTAAAGGATTCATACTATTTTACACCGGCAGTGCTACTTACTCCACAGGCAGCACTGCCGGTATCCAAATAGAACAAGCTACTAAGGTATCTCCGGCTTGTACCAGTGCAAGATATCACTGTAGTGATTCCATGTATCCGGAGTCTGCGGTCCCTTTATATTCTTGCTGTAAACTACTGCATCTCTAAGGAAATACAGCCCTATATAGGGCACATCCTCCTGTATCTGCTGCTTAATGCCCTTGTATAGCCGTTTCTTCTTGTCAGCATTATTTTCCTTGAACATATCGATAATACCCATGTCTACCTGTGGATTTGAATATCCGGAAACATTGTATGCAGCTTCGGAATTTGCAGACAAGGGCATTGGCAGGTAAAAGCTTGAATACATAAAGGACAAATCCGGTATCTGCGGTACCCTACAGCCGACAAAGGCCATATCAAACTTTGAGGTGTTCAGCCTCTTTAGCAGGTCATCCCATTCTATTTCCTTCACCTGTGCCGGTATTCCTGCGCTGTTAAGCTGTTCACATACTTCATTTGCAACAAGTACTCTCGTAATATTATTTGAATTGACAACCAGCTCCACCCTTAAATATCTTCTCAGGCCGTTTATACGTTTGTAATATCCTTGCTTGCTTTCCCTCCAGCCACCCAGTTCAAGTACTTCAACCGGACTAGTAGCAGTTGCAAGAGCTTCTACATCAGTCAGCTCAACAGAGACTTGTTGCGATGCCTTGTCCGCTGTCCCAGCTCTATCGTCTGGTTGTGTGCTTATTGATGGTAGAAAGGCCTCAACATCTCCTACATCAGCAATCCAACTGCCTGGAAGTATTGGAAGCTCAGCGGCTTCAGCCTCTCCAAGCAATATTTTACTAATCAGGGCATCTTTGTCGATAGCCATTTCAATGGCTTTTCGCGCATAAATATCAGAAAAAATAGGGTTTTTCATATTTAAAGCAAGAAACTCAAAGTCCCTTGACGTAAACTTTTTTATGTTTAGATCTGTCCTGCTTTTGTATTTAGAGATATCCTCTGAATTAATTACAGTTACATCAACATCTCCGGTACGAAAGGCTCCCAAAGCATCATCCTGATTCTTATATATGTTCACATTAATATTCTCTATATACATTCTTGCTTCACTGTTTGCCGGATCATCCGCATCAGCTTTTTCACTAGCGGAATCAGCCTCATTTTTGCCAGAAGAACTTTTACTGACCTCTGTGTTCAAAAACCACCATTTGGGATTAGCCTTCATACGAATAGCTTTGTTCTGTGTATAGGAAACATACATATAGGGGCCTGTCCCAACAGGAGAGAACTGCTCCGAGGCTGATATCAGATCTTCATTTTCAAACTGATGCTTCGCTATGATTGGGAAAGTCATCATTTGAGGCGTGAAGGAATTAGGCTTCTCCAGCGCAATTCTAATGTTTGATGAGTCTACAGCAGCACAGGTAATAACATTATATAGCAATGGCTTATAGACTGAATCTATCCTAGAATTTATAATTGATTGTATGGTGAACTCAACATCATATGCGGTGAAAGGCTTGCCATCGTGCCACTTAACTCCGTCCCTTATGTGAAAATTCCAAATCAGTCCATCGCTGGATGGTGACCAACTGTCGGAAAGGCTAGCAAGGGCTTTCTGACTGCTATCGAGTCGAGTCATACCTTCGTAAATGAAGCTCAGAAACTCAGATGTGTGGGTGTTTTTTGTTAAAAGAGGATTGAGGCTGTCCGGTTCGGTGGTAAACAAATTTAAGGTGCCTCCGGTAACAGGGCCCTTGTCCAAAATATCATAATCCTCTCTATATCCGTATTCATCGCCGCTATCATCGGTATCTCTGTAATAATAAGGTGCGAAACCAGTCTGGCACGACGTAAGCAGCAAGCATATAGAAAGTATAGTAATAACAATGACTTTTTTCATTAGCTACTCCTCTTTCAATGAGCCCCAGTGTTGTCATAAGACACATTCAATATTATCATAGGCAGTTTTCTTTCTCAATACATTTGATTTGGCCTACAAAGGTAAACCCTGGTATACAGACCTCAAGATCATGGAAGTGTCTTTGCAACACTTTGAATATGAATACGAGAAATACATGTGTTACAAAGACACTAGCAATGGTAATCAGCATTTTTTATTGCATCCGACACCACAACCACCGAAAATCCAGGGACATATCAGTAGTATTATGATAACAATAATTATTATCCACCAAATCCCCCCAAATCCAAAGCCGAAGCCTCTTTCTTCTTCATTCATGGATAACACCTCTTTGCATATAGATTTCATATTATATAATATGAAATCTATGGCTTTACGTTACCATTATGAGAAATCTTTATCAAATGCTTGCGGCGCGATACACACAAAACGAGTAATGAAAGTGCTAAAGCACCTGCAGCGTATTTTGTTTTGCAAAGACGTGTTTGGCGCACAATTCGCGCAAGCGCCCATTTCATATCGTTATATACAAAAATAGCTGATAATATAAGTATTATCAGCCATTTTCAGAATTACAATAATCTTATGAGAAATAAACTAATCTCAATTTAGTTATTTTCTCGGTTCAACAATTAGCTTAATAGCAGTGCGTTCCTCCCCTTCAATCATGATATCGGTAAAGGCAGGAATGCAGATCAACTCAATGCCAGAAGGCGCTAAAAAGCCACGTGCTATAGCGACTGCCTTAACAGCCTGATTTAGAGCACCGGCACCGATTGCCTGCATCTCTGCTAAACCCCTTTCTCTAATAACCCCTGCCAAAGCACCTGCTACAGAATTTGGGTTTGACTTTGCTGAAATTTTTAAAACATCCATGATTTTTACCCCCTAATGCAAACAATAGTTATAAATATTATAAATTCTACATAAAAATTCAAATTCCTTTTTTATAGTTAAAATTTTCAAATTTGCTTGCGCGATTACTCTATTCTATAGCTGAAACACTTTGGAAATCCTGTTGATGTTAATTGCTTTTCCGGTCTTTTCGTCGATATCAAGAAACACTCCATTAAACTGGACGATTCCCTTTGCAAGTTCAAATCGGACAGGCATGCATGAAATAAACTTTTCAAGAATGATGTCCTTGTCGACTCCAATAATGCCTTCATAAGGGCCTGTCATGCCAACATCTGTGATAAAGGCCGTCCCACATGGCAAAATGCGCTCATCCGCCGTTTGTACATGTGTATGAGTACCCACAACCCCGCTGACTCTTCCATCGCCATACCAGGCAAGGGCACATTTCTCAGAGGAAGCTTCGGCGTGAATATCCACAACAACTGCCTTAACCTTACTTTTTATGTATTGCAATTCACGGTCCATCGCCCTAAATGGGCAATCTGCCTGCTCCATATAGACTCGGCCAAGCAGGTTAATTATTCCCAGCTTTCCGTCTATTATGGTCGAGCCTCTGCCCGGAACACTATCAGGGTAATTTGCAGGCCTGACGATATTTGGATCGGAATCAATGAAATTGGTGATTTCTTTTTTAGACCAGGTATGGTTTCCCATAGTTATAGCATCTACTCCCATATTATATAGCTCCTGGGCTACAACATAGGTTATACCCTTACCTCCTGCCGTATTTTCACCATTAGCAATACAATAATCGAAGGATAATTCCTTTTTAAGTTCGCAAATGCATTTTTTTGCTGCCTTTCTCCCTGGACTTCCAACTATATCTCCAATAAATAATACCTTCAACTCGTACTCCTCCGCACAAATGTGTCATTGTTACTTATTCAATATAACACAAAAAGCGTGTATATACACGCTTTTGTGAAGCACCAACTAGGAGCTGTTTTTATTTAGCATATTCAATTGCCCTTGTCTCACGTATTACATTTACCTTAATTTGGCCGGGATACTCAAGCTCGCTTTCGATTTGCTTAACTATCTCCCTTGCCTTTAGCACCATTTCATCATCAGTCACATCTTCAGGCTTGACAATAATTCTTATTTCTCTGCCAGCTTGAATTGCGTAGCACTTTTCTACTCCTGGGAAAGAATTTGCTATCTCTTCAAGCTTATCAATCCTCTTGATGTATGATTCCAAAGTCTCTCTTCTGGCACCCGGCCTTGCAGCCGATATTGAATCGGCGGCCTGTACTAGCACTGCAACTAAAGAGGTCGGCTCAACATCGCCGTGATGTGAATGTATTGCATTGATTACATCATCACCCTCTTTGTACTTCTTGGCAAGATCAGCACCTATTGTAACATGTGATCCTTCAACTTCATGGTCAACAGCTTTGCCTATGTCATGCAAAAGTCCTGCTCTTTTAGCAAGCATAACATCTGCTCCGATTTCGGAAGCCATAATACCGGCGAGGGTAGAAACCTCGATAGAATGATTCAGTACATTCTGACCATAACTGGTTCTGAATCTAAGCTTACCTAGCAATCTAATCATTTCAGGATGTAAGCCGTTTACCCCCGTTTCGAATGCGGCACGGTCGCCTTCCTGGCGAATTGTATTTTCAACTTCCTTTTTAGCCTTTTCAACCATTTCTTCAATCCTGGCAGGATGTATCCTACCATCAAGAATAAGCTTTTCAAGCGTTATCCTTGCAACCTCTCTCCTTATGGGATCAAATCCCGAAAGGATTACAGCTTCAGGAGTATCATCGATTATCAGATCAATCCCGGTAAGGGTCTCGAGTGTCCTGATATTCCTGCCTTCACGGCCTATTATACGGCCTTTCATCTCATCGTTAGGCAATGGCACTACAGATACTGTAGTTTCCGACACATGGTCGGCTGCACATCTTTGTATCGCAGTCACAACGATATCTCTTGCCTTCTTATCGGCTTCTTCCTTCGCTTTTGCTTCTAATTCCTTAACAAGTATCGCCAATTCGTGTTTTACTTCATCCTCGACATTTCTGATGAGATACTGCTTTGCGTCTTCAATCGACAATCCGGAAATTCTTTCCAACTCATCGAGCTGCTGTTTTTGAAGCTCGTTGACCTTATCCTGAATTGCCTGCACTTCCCTATTTTTTCTGTTTAAAGCTTCTTCCTTCTGCTCCAGTGCCTCAACCTTTTTATCCAAGGTCTCTTCCTTCTGGATTATACGTCTCTCTTGTCTTTGAATTTCGTTTCTTCGTTCTTTGATCTCCCTGTCCAGTTCCATTCTGCTTCTATGAACCTCTTCCTTTGCTTCCAGAAGAGCTTCTCTTTTTTTACTCTCGGCTGTCTTTAGAGCATCATGAAGAATTCTCTTTGATTCCTGCTCTGCACTGCCGATTTCAGCTTCTGCATCACTTTTCCTGCGGTTATATCCTATCCGGAACGATATAAACGAAGCAATTGCTGCTCCAATTACAAGGCCAATTCCAATTCCAATAGCCCATTCAATAATAACACACACCTCCTCGTATTCAGTTATCAATGGTCAAGCCGTTAAAAGCCGGCTAATCATACATTCGGATGGCTTACGCCATCCGCTATTATACGAAATATAAACTAATTGTAAACTTATTTAATTTTTATGTCAAGAAAAACACAAATCCAGTCGTGAACATCACTCAATCCTTACTGATACAACATGTTGTAGTGCAGACCGACAGTGCTGTTTTGTGTGTGGCAACCAAGCCCAATCACTTGCTTATCGCCGCTGTAATCGTATTCTTCATCAGCATCGTAATTGTCATAGGTCCTACTCCTCCTGGCACAGGAGTGATTGCCGATGCTATTTCGCAAGCGGTTGAAAACTCCACGTCGCCAACGAGCTTTCCGCTCTCAAGCCTGTTCATCCCAACGTCAATAACCACTGCACCAGGCTTGATGAAGCTCCCCTTTATGTATTCGGGTCTTCCAATGGCGGCGACAAGTATATCAGCCTTGCGGCATTCTTCCTCCAAATCGCGGGTTCTTGAATGACATATCGTAACAGTTCCGTTTGCTGCCATCAAGAGCATAGCCATAGGCTTGCCCACAATGTTGCTTCTACCTACTACCACACACTTTTTCCCTTCCACCTGCATACCACTCTCTTTGATTAGCTCCATTATTCCGGCAGGAGTACAGGGTAAAAATACTGGATTTCCATTCATAATGCGCCCGGTATTTTCCGGATGAAATGCGTCTACATCTTTATCAGGGCTGATTGCAGGTATAATCTTATCCTCATTAATATGCGCAGGCAAAGGTAGCTGAACCAAAATACCATTTACCTTTGGATCCTTATTCAGATCGCTAATCAGCGTCAACAGCTCTTCCTCGCTGGTTTTTTCATCGAGTGCATATGGATATGAAAGAATACCAAGCTCCTCACAAGCCTTTTGCTTCCTGTTGACATATATTTGGGATGCGGGGTCGCTTCCGACCAAAACCACCGCCAGTCCCGGATATATACCTTTTCTATTTAATTCTTCAACCTGAACTCTTAACTGCTGCCTAATTTTCTTTGACAATTCGTTACCACTAATTATTTTTGCCCCCATGAATAAATCTTCCTCTCAATTTATCTATTTTGTATATTCTATCATTATTTTCAAACAAATTAACCATTTTAGCAAAAATACTTCAAATCAAAGCTAAGAAATAAGCTGTTTAAACTCTGTCCTGCCTCGCATTCCGAAGAAAGCGTTATTGCCAATCACGTCCTCACGTATATTCTTATCTATTTCAATTGCCCTTCGCAAATTCTCAATCGATATATCATACCGTCCGAGTATTGCATATATCGTCGCCAGATTATAGTACAGCTCGCCATCTGAGGGCTTAATGCTAAGTGCTGATTTGTAGGCATCTATTGCGTCGTTATAATGACGTATTTCTGTATAGGCGGCACCAAGATAGTAGTACACCTCAAATTCATCGGGCTTAATAGCTAATGCATTCTTATATGCTTGTGCAGCATCCTTGTATCTACCCTCTTCAAAAAGGCACATACCCATATTGAAATAAAGACTGGCATTTTTACTGTCACCTTTGATCCCCTCTTCATAGACCTTTAAAGCTTCTTCCTGCATTCCCGACATAGACAGCAAAATGCCCAGATTGTTGTATGCATCAGAAAAGTCGGGATTAATGCTTATAGCCTTATTATATGCCTCTATTGCAGCCTTTCTGTTGCCTGTTTCCTCCAGTGCCGCAGCCATATTGTAATAGCTTCTGTAGCAGTCAGGTTTGATACGAATTACCTCTTTGTAAGAGTTTATGGCATCCTTCCACCGGCATAGCTTTAGATATGCATCGGCCTTCGCAGACCAACCGGAATAATTGTCTCGATCAATCCTGAGCATCCTAATAGATACCTCGAGTGCATCCTCAGGCTTATTTCGCTTCATAAGCACCTTTCCCAGTTCCTCAAGTGCCTCTAGCCTGTCTGGTTCAAGGTTAAGCGCGCAATTTAGGGCATCCTCTGCTTCCTGATATCTTCCCGCCTCATGCAAAAGCAGTCCCCATACAAATTGATTTCTATAATTCTCAGTATCTATGCTGTGCTTTTGAAATGCATCGACTCCCTCCTGTGTTTTACCCATCCTGACATAGGTAAGGGAAAGGTTTTCGGTGGCTTGCATATTATCAGAATTCATTTCCAGAGCCTTTTCATAATACTTAGCAGCATTCGTGAGATTATTTAGCATATAGTAGGTGTTACCAATACAATAGTTAATGTCAGACTGAGCAGGAAGATTGCCTTCGAGTAATCTATTGGCCTTTTTGTAAGCCTCAAGTGCATTTATGTATTTTGATCCTTGGTAGCAAACAAGGGCAAAATTATAATAAAGCAAGGGCGAGCTTCCAACGGTTTTTGACAGTATATCATAAATGTAGAAGGCTTCATCATAATTGTCCTCTCTTATCAGTCCATGAGCATGATTAAGAAATTTTCTGATGTTCTTTTGCAGCTCCTCAGGTAAATCTGCTATTTCGTTCATTATTTCAGTAATAGGCTTCAAGACCGATTGGGCGTTAATGCCCTTCTGTGACAAGGTTAGTAAAGCTTGCTTTTTTTCTTTGTTTTGGGCTTTCTCGATAAAACCTCTGTATACGCCTTCCTTCTTAAGCTTAGCAATCGTTTCTCTGTAATCAAGAAGGATGAATGCAATTGGCGGAAGTATCCCGAAAATCAGATAAATAAGCTCTATGTACATTTCTGCCATAACATTGTTGAGAAAGCTGAGAAGAGCCAAAACAAGGGCAAAAACCTGCGCACATACAGGTATAAGCATTAAAAGATCCTTTTTTCTGAATAAACGATAGACAGTATATATGAGTAAAAAAAGCATCAGAACGATTATAAAGCCATTAATAATCGAAATAATGATCCCTCCTTAACTATACACTATTCTTTATCCATCATTTGCATCTCCTGCAATTGTTGTTTTGAAATAAGCACCTGCCTTGGTTTGCTGCCTTCGAACCCGCCTACAATGCCTCTGGCTTCCATCTGATCCACAATTCTTGCAGCTCTTGCGTAGCCAACCCTAAACTTGCGCTGTATCAGTGAAACAGAAGCCTGGCCAGCCTCCACAACCATCTCAATTGCATTTGGCAGCAATTCGTCATGGTCATCATCCTCGTCATTAAGCTTAGAATTGTCATTGTTTATTTCCTCGATGATATCATCATCATATATGGCATCTCCCTGTGTCTTTACGAATTCGACCACCTTTTCAACCTCTGAATCGGTAATGTTTGCTCCCTGAACTCTGAGGGGCTTATTCCTGCCAGTTGGATGAAGGAGCATATCTCCTCTTCCAAGAAGCTTTTCGGCACCTGCCATGTCAAGGATAGTCCTCGAATCGATCTGTGATGAAACAGCAAAGGATATCCTTGATGGAATATTCGCCTTTATGACACCAGTTATAACATCTACAGAAGGCCTTTGCGTCGCTATTACAAGGTGCATTCCGGCCGCTCTTGCCATCTGTGCAAGCCTGCATATTGCATCCTCGACATCATTGGGGGCTGCCATCATCAGATCAGAAAGCTCGTCAATGACAATAACAATCTGAGGCATAATTGGTGACTCGCCCGTCCTTTGCATTAAATCATTGTATCCATTTATGTCCCTCACAGCCTTATCCGCAAAAAGCTTATAACGGTTGACCATTTCCTGCACCGCCCAATTTAAAGCACCTGAAGCCTTTTTCGGCTCCGTCACAACGGGTATGAGCAGATGAGGTATCCCATTATAGACACCAAGCTCAACCACCTTCGGGTCAATTAGCAACAGCTTAACCTCATCAGGAGATGCTTTATATAATATACTGACAATCAGGCTGTTTATGCATACGCTTTTTCCTGATCCTGTAGCTCCTGCTATTAGTAAATGTGGCATCTTTGCAATGTCAACAATGATGCTCTCTCCGGAAATGTCCTTTCCCAAAGCAATAGAAAGCTTTGACGGATGCTGGACAAACTCCTTTGACTCCAAAACATCTCTAAGACGAACCATGTTTGTTTCTTTATTGGGCACCTCAATCCCTATGGCTGCCTTGCCTGGGATAGGCGCCTCAATACGAATACCGGGTGCAGCGAGATTTAAAGCAATATCATCTGAAAGATTTACAATTTTGCTTACCTTTACACCTGCACTTGGCTGTAGCTCATATCTGGTTACTGTCGGGCCTCTTGTAACATTAATTACCTTGGCCGATACCCCGAAGCTATTGAGTGTTTCCTCCAGCTTCTTAGCTCCTTCAAGTACCTGGTTCCTGTAGATCTTTCCACTGCCTCCCATTTCTACATCCTCTATGAGCAAATCGTAAGGAGGTACTCTGTAATTCGAAGGCAGTCCATGCTTCTTAGCGGGTCCCTTTATAATTATTTCCTGCAGGCCTGGTTCATTGTCTACATTCTTTGGCTTTACAGGTCTTTTTTGATTTTTACTTTCCTCTTTCTTTAAATCGCCAATAACTAATTCTATCGGCCTTTCTTCCTGAGCTGCCGCAAAGTCTTCTTCGTTAGTCCCCATTTCAATATCTATTTCCCTTACATTTTCCTTCTCTTTTTCCTTCAATTCTCTATTGTTCTTTTCAATCTTAAAATCAATCACCTTCGGCTTCTTATCGAAACTTAACGACATCTCTTCCCCATCCTCAACTACTGATGGCTGAATGCTATCATCTTCATGAACGTTATCCCTGTTTCTTGTATCCGATACTTTACGCACCAAAAGGCTTCGCAGGTTTGTAATAAATTCTGAGATAGATGAATTTGTTAGCAAAATTATGTCAACAAGGGCTAAGGCAGTTAGAATTATGAAAGTCCCAAGAACCTTAAAAGTAACAAGAAAGGGCATGCTGATAAGTCCACCGATAATACCGCCGCCAGCCAAAGATTTCCCATCGAGATAAAGCAGCTCCAGAGCCTTTATTGGCTTCAAGCCTTTATAGTATTCCGATCTGTAATTACCTGCCTGAATCATTGCTGATATCAGAAGAAATAAGAAGAATATATAAAGAGCTTTGTTTTTTAGATTTAGCTTTTCATGGCCAAATATCAAGATGGCAGCATAAAGTATGACAACCGGCGGGATAAGGAATGCAGGTACACCAAAGAGTCCAAGGGAAACCTCCCTAATGAATGTACCGAACACTCCGATTGAGTCCTTTACATAAAAGCTCAAAAGCATAAGAATGCCCAAAGCAAATACAAAAATACCCTTTATCTCATTTATGTGAGTGTTTTGTGCCTTCTTCTTTTTTACCAAAGTCTTTTTCTTTTGTGTTTTCTTCCCCTTCAACCTCTCACCCCACAGTATAAGAAACTAAACATGTTAATCATGCCCTAATGACGGGTATAATAAGCTTCCACAGCGAAGCTTCTATACAATGATACCATAATTTCTCACTCATATCTATCCCTTTTTGCTTCTGCAGTTTTCGGTTGGGCAGAGCTTAACTTGATAGCTTTCTTGTGTTCCATGTTGAAGAATTCCCAAATATCAATTCAAAAGCAGGATTATTATTTATTTTGTCAAATTAGTAATAAGAGAAACTGGTAAGAAAGTGGTAATATAACAGAAAGCAGGTGCAATATGAAATTATTGAGTTCATTTGTTAATTTATCCAAAAATTTGTTGGCAAAAATTACTCCATACACCAGGCGCATAACTGATTTTAAGAAGATTAGGACCAAGCTTATCGTAGCATTTTTGGTACCAATTATTCTTATTGTTGTTCAAGGCTCGATTACTTACTTCAACTCAACAGGTACCGCACGTGAAAATGCTATTCAGTCCTCAAGCATAGCCTTAGATAACAGCGGTAAGTATCTCGAGGTTGTATTCGAAACAGTAGAAAACCTTTCTGGTCAGCTCTTTAGCAATGCAGATATTCAAGCCCTTTTACGTAGAGATTATGATATGAGTAATATTATGGAGAGAATTGAAATTACCAGAAAGGTTGAATCCTATGTAATGAATGTATCGGTTTTTAGCCCCGCAGTTGAGAATATTACAATCATTCCTGCTGATGAAATTCTATATCCCATTACAAGTAAAACAAGCTCAAGTGCATTATTAAGTCAATTACAGGATACCGAATCATACAAGCTTCTAGAGTCTACTAAAGGTAATGGCGCTTGGTTTGGCAGTCACAAGGAGCTGGATGAGATTAATAAGACAAATGACAACAATTATTGTCTTACATATATGCGGCTAATACCGGACCTTTCAACAATGAAAATAATAGGAATGATAGTTATCGATGTCAAGCCTATAATTATTTCCGATTTGTCTGAAGGAATAAAGCTATCCAAACAACAGATAATCCATCTCATCTCACCTGATGGAAGGATTATTGCAAATGGTGACGATAGCACCGAATCAAGCACTATAACACAGCAGGATTTCTATCAAAACATTGTTTCTGCAGAAAAGAAATCCGGTTACGAGAGTATTGTTTATGATGGGACAAAATTTCTTATGACCTACGCCAAGGTTGCCGACTCCGGTAATATATTAATGGGCTTTATCCCGGAGAACGAACTGAATGCCGCATCCAGAAGCATTGTTATTAGTACGCTTGTATTCATATTGGTTGCAGTGTTGATTGCTTTTGCGGTAGGAATTACAATCTCAAACAGTATGAGCAGAACTATAAACAGGATTATTGATGCGTCCAATAAGGCTGCCTCAGGTGATTTGACCGTTACACTCAAATCAAGAAGGAAAGACGAACTTGGCACTCTTACAAAAAGCATCAATTCGATGATTGCAAATATGCGTTCGCTTATCGAGCAGACTATCGGCGTGTCCGAGAAGGTAACAAGCTCAGCCACTGTGGTTTCCTCCACATCTGAGCAGGTATTTACCGTATCTCAGGATATTTCAAGAGCAATACAGGAAATAGCCCAGGGCGCATCGTCTCAGGCCTCAGATGCTGAGCAGGGCGTTGAAAAGATAAGCAGGCTTGCTGAGAATATAAACCATGTTACAGATAATGCAAAATCCATCAGCAGCCTAACCCGTGATACTATGTCTGAGACCCGTAATGGCTTGTCTGCTGTAAATGACCTTGATGTTAAGGCTAGCAGGACTACTGCCATATCTAAAGAAATTATGGAGGACATAAAGGCCCTTGAGGTACACTCGAAATCCATAGGAAAGATTACTAATGCAATCAGCAGTATCGCCGACCAGACCAATCTTCTGTCCCTCAATGCGGCCATAGAGGCTGCCAGGGCTGGCGAAGCTGGCAAAGGCTTTGCCGTTGTTGCCGATGAGGTGAGAAAGCTTGCCGACCAATCCATGGAATCGGCCCGCGAAATCACCAATATTAT
>JAAYBT010000062.1 GCA_012730015.1 Clostridiaceae bacterium | reverse complement strand
CTGCATCATAGGCATATGCTGTTACATTGCCCAGCGCATCTGTTACCTCTGTCTTTTCACCATACTGGTTGTATTCGCTCTTTTCAGTAAATGTGGCTCCCTGATCCCTGGCCTCCGGGTCCGTTACAGTCAGAGCTCTGTTTGCCAGATCGTAGGTATAGGTGGTAGCATATCCTTTGGCATCCTTTGTTTCTACGACATTTCCATTCTCGTCGTAGCTGTATGTTGTGACAACTGCTCCATAGGCATCTGTTACTGTTTCCACCCTGTTAAGCCTGTCATAGGCATAGCTTACAGTATCACCCTTTGGATTGGTTTGGGTCAGCTTGTTTCCCGCAGGGTCATAGGTATAGCTCCATTCACCGCCCATCGGATCGGCGGAGGAGATCAGCCTGTTCATGCTGTTGTAAATATATTGGGTTTCAAATCCCCCTTCATCCCTGGTCTTCAACCGATTGCCAATCTCGTCATAGGAATATTGGCTATATACATCGCTGCCATTATGCTTCCAGGTAATCCTCTCCAGCCTGTTCAGCAAATCATAAGCATAGTGAACCGTATAGTCCTCTCTGGAAGCCATATCCCCTCCGGCATATCCGAAGGCGCCCGGCTGTACTTCCTTTGTCCTGTTTCCAAGCAGGTCGTACTCAAATTCCGTAATGAGCCCTATCTTCCCGGAATACTCTTCATCCCTCAGGGCATCAATGTTCTGGATGCTTGCACCATTGAATATGTCAGACTCATCTACAAGGCGGATACTTTTTGTTATCCTGTTCATGATGTCGTATTCGAATCTCTGGATGTCATATTCACCGTTATCTCTAAGCTGGACTGTCTTGACAGTGTTTCCGTTTTTATCGTAATAGCTGGTGGTTGATGCTCCGCTATTATCAGATACGGTTTTTAGCTGATTGTTCAGATAGTATGTATAGGTGGTTACCCTTGAGTCCTGCTTGTCCAATGTTCCTGTCTGGGTTCTGCTTGTCAGGTTTCCTGCTTCATCGTATACATATTTTTCAATAGTCCATACCGTATTTCCGTTGGCATCCACGGATATGGGTAACTTTTTCTCAGCAAGCCTGTTCAGGGCGTCATATCTGAGCAGTGATGTACTGCCTCTTTTGTCCTTTACAGATACCTGATTTCCATTCAGGTCATATTTGTATGCGATGGTATTCCTATATGTGTCGGTTTCTGCCTTAATCTTGCCGAACCCATTATATTCATACTCCGTGATGCTTCCCTTCTGATCCTTGCTTGAGATCATCCTCCCAAGCCTGTCACATGCAAACTCCATGCTGCTTCCATCAGCATATATTGCCTTTGATAGCGTTCCATCCCCGTTGTATTCATATTCAGTGGTGTTGCCCCGGGCATCGGTCTGCTGCAGGATATTCCCCAGGATGTCATAGGCGTAAGTAGTCTTATTGCCTAGTATATCAGTGACCTTTGTTACCCGGTTTAATCCGTCGTATGCATAAACTGTGCCAGGAGATGCTTCCACATTGCCGATGTATCGTAATCCATCCACATTCTTGATCACATTGCCTTTTTCATCATATTGCAACGCTTCCATCACCTGTCCATCCGGAGATAGTGTGGAGATACGCCGATTCATGCTATCGTAGGTATATGCGATTCCCAGCATGGTACCCGCAAGCTCCGCAGTGTCAAGTCCTTTATCATAGTCATTAGGCAGAATCTGCTTCGTCAGGTTACCCATGATATCATACACATATCTCATTACTGCATCGCTACCGTCCGCAGCCGGAGCAGTCTTCCTGATCAGCCGATTCATGCTGTCATAATCATAGGCGCTTGTAAAACCTCTCGCATTCTTTTCCTGTTTGAGATTGCCCGCCATATCATAGCTATAGACTGTATTCTTCGTCAACGGATCCGTTTTTCGTGTCACTCTTCCGTCATAGTCGTATTCGAATGCAGTCGTATTGCCTGCCGCATCCTTCCGATTTTTTAGCTTTCCTGTGCTGTAATATTCATAAGTGGTCATGCATACAAGCATATTTGCATATTCGCTGTCCGGTACTGCACCGGCGTGATATTCCGCAAGTATATCCTCTGCCTTGACAAGTACAGCTTCGCCTGTCATCTGTTGCCTGAAGTCATAGGTATACCGCCTGATATCATAACCGGCTCCATCCACCTTCTGCATCTGCTTTACAAGACTGCCGTTTATATCGTATTGATTTAGTGTTTCTCGTCCTTGCGGCCCTGTTACCTTTATAAGTCTTCCGGCTCTGTCATACTCATAGTCAGTTCTATCTCCTGCTGAGATAAGAACCTCATCCTGTCCGCTCTGCTTTGGCTTTCCATACTCAAAGGTCTCGCTTGATAACATGTTGCCGGATTCATCATAGGTTCGTCTGGTCAGTCTGAACCAATCATATCTGTTTTCACTTTTAACGAATTCCTTTTTATCCGCCATGTCTCCGGCAGGCGTATATCCATAATATGAGGTGTTTCCGGCTGTATCAGTGCTTTCGATTAAATTCCCTGTGTTTGAATAAACATAAGTTTCGATTGCATTGTTCGGATATTCTATTCTGTAGGGCTTATCGAAAATATTGTTATATACTCTGGTCTTGTTTGAGGCTTTGTCAGTTCGCACCTCTTCTACCTTCCCTGTAAGGTCGTAGGAGAAGCTTTCGCTGCTGCCGTCCGGATAGACCTTTTCTTTCAGCTTGCCATTCATGTAGTAAGAAGATATTGTTTCGTTCCCATATGCATCTTTCTGCGAAACGGCCCTTCCAAGTCCGTCGTAAACTGTCTTTTGAGTATGGTACTTCGTCCCGTTACTGTTGTTGTCCGCTGCCGTCTGTGCAGATATATATGTTATGACGTTTCCGTAAACATCGTATTCATAAGATGCTCCTATGGAAGCCTTGGGATCTGCAGCCTTGTATCCCGCTCCATCGACATCCTTGACGACATTCCCAATGGCGTCGTATTCCCTGTATGTCAGCACCTGTCCTGTGCTTCCGTTAAACGCTGTTACTCTATACATCCTGTTGAGTGCGTCATATTCGTATACAATCCCTGGAGCTGTTTCTGATGGTTTGCCGTAATATGCGGGCAGTATCTGCTTTACCAGATTGTCCATCTCATCATAGATGTTTGTCGAGATGCCGCCTGTGGGAGAGACCTGCGCAATTGCTCTGCCCAGTCCGTCATAGACATAGGAGGTGGTAGATTCTTTTCCCTGGTTCAATACGGTTTCAGACAATAAATTGCCTTTCTTATCATAAGAGTATTTTGTTATCTTTGCACTTTGTTCTCTGTAGGGTTCTTCCTTCCTAATTAGTTGGTTGCGATAATCATATTCAAGGGTAGTGGTCAAAGATAATGCACCGTCATCAAGCTCCTGTTTCTTGAGATTACCGGCATAATCATATTCGTATCGTTTGGTATAGCTTCCATATACGCCGCTGTCTGCCTTGATTCCATTAAATTCATAGGCTCCTTCTTCAGATACAAGTCTACCGGCAAAATCATACTTGTATTTATATGTTCTGGCTCGGCTCTCTTCCCGGTCGATGTATTCAACTGAGGTTGTCTTCCTTCCATTGCTGTCATAGCTGTATCGGATATGGGCACTGTCGCTCTCGTCTACCTTGCGGTATTCATCGGTAGCAAGCTTCATGCTGTTATAGGTATAGCTTGTTTCGGATAGGATGCTTTCCCTTCCGTTTGAAACGCATCCCCGCTGCACAGACAGAACATTATCTGCTCCGTCGTATTCATATTTTGTGAAACGGTAGTCCTGCTTTCCCTTCTCGTAAATCTTTTCCATTATGACACGTCCAAGACTGTCATAAATATATCCGGTTACCCTTCCTTCCGGCTCTTCAATAGAAAGCACCTTATTCATCCCATTATAGGTGTATGCAGTCAGGCCCCCAAGGGCGTCGGTTTTGGAAATCAGGCGTCCCATTTCATCGTAGTGGAAGGTTTCTGAATTTCCTTTTGCATCCGTCTGCTTTCTTTTATTGCCAATGTAGTCATGTACAAAGGTACTTGCATAGAACACCTCATTATCAGGGGTCAGTTCGCTTTTTACAAGATTACTGTTTGCATCATAATAAAATTTTTGTGTATAACCTTCTTCATCCGTGACGGATAGAAGCAGGACGCTGCCCTCATTAGCTATATTGGCATAGCTTAGCGTTTGCTCTGACTTCTTTACACTGTCGTTTTCATAATATGCTTTTATCACGGGCCTGTTTTTGCTGTCATAAGTGAATCTAACGCTATGCCCGTTGGAATCAACCTCTTTGAGCTTATTCCCGTTTGAGTCATAATCCAGTTTTTTCAGGAGATTCCATTGTCCTCTGTCATATACAGAAGCCATTAGCATATTTCCCGCTATGTCATATCTATACAGGAATTTTGTTCCCGCAGCATCGGTGTATACTATCTCTTTATCCGAATAGGCAAAATCCCTGTACTCATAAAGCTTATATGTCCTGTCGGGGAGAGTTTGCTTTGTAACCCTTCCAAACACATCGACTTCGTATTCTGTCCTGTTACCGTTTCCGTCTTCTTCCGCCAAAATGCTTCCAGTGTTGAAATCATAGGCATATTTCTTTGAGATGGCAGAACCGTCAACCTCCGTATACTCCCTAGTCATAGCGGAACCCTTCTGATCCGTGCCTTTCATGTCAATACCATATTCATACTGGGTAGTATATACTCCCTCCGGAGAGTGCAGCTCTTTCTTGGTGACATTCCCATAGCTGTCATAGCTGTAATCGGTAACAATTCTCTTTGCAGGATTGCTCCCTGCCATTTCCGTTTGCTTTACAACATTTCCCTTGTCATCAATATCGTATTTAATCTGACAGGTGGTGTCACTGTCTGTTTTCCATGTTTTTAGCTGCGGTATATGGTATTTGTCATACGCATAGGAGTAGATGACGGTGTTTTCGATATCAGACGGATAACCACTGGCATCCCTGTTGGCAATCGGTCCTGTGTAATTAGTTATATTGCCATATTCATCATATCTGTAGTTTTCAATTCGTTTTACTGCTTGCCCGGTTTCCAGCCCATTGACGATGTTATAAATAAGTGTTTCACTTTTTTTAGGGAACTTCTTTTCATCATGCTCCGTGATGGTAACTTCCTTGTGGTTTGTCCCCTTATTCTCAGTATTTACAAGCTCATGCAGGCCATTATAGGCATATGTCACCGTCGAACCGGCCATGTCGGTTTTTTGGGTGAAGTAACGATATGTGTTTTTAAGATAGTCCTCATTATTAGGGTTATACCCGGAGAACTTGTATCCATCAGCCTCATTTGTATAGGTATAATTTAATCTGTCCTTTACATCGCATACGAATCTGTCAGTAAAGATTGCTTTTGCATCATCATAGTCCTTTTTAGCTAGCTCATTTTTCTCGAATATCTTTCTGTACTGAAGGCTTCCCGTATCAGCAAGACCTCTTGTATAGGTGTTGTAGATATACCTCTTTATTTGGTTCGTCCTGCAAAAATCGATTTGCACAAGGTTTTCATAGCGATTGTATACTGAGTAGGCTGAACCATTTGTATATGTGAAGCCCAGATTGGTCTGCTCGTACCAGTAATGATATTTGGGCTTTCCGTCAACATCATATACACGTTGCAGCCTGGTTCTGATTACGTTCTTATTGTTGCCCACCAGCACCGCCGATTTATCATACACAATTGATTTTCCATCCGGGAGATTGACAATAACCTGAAATTTACTGTTAAGATCTCCGGAATCGGTATTGTTGGGATTTTGCGATTCCTTCCAGCTCTCATCCTTACTGTAGTGCGTATCTGACTTTGTACCAACTCTATAGGCGTAATCCTCTTTGTATTCTATGGTTATAACCCTTCCCACAGTATCCGTGATTTTTGAGATAAGTTTCTTGGTTCTGGTTACTCCGTCTACTTTGTAGGTTTGGGTGATATATTCGAATTTGATAGTATTGTCATAGCGGTCAACGATCCCGACAGCTCTTCCATCATCTGTAAAATAGGTTTTCTTTCCGTCATTGCCTACCATGACATACTTTGACGTCCCATCAGCCTGTCCATTGCTATAGCTGCTGTCCTCCTTCACCACAACATCCTTGACCGTCTGATTCTCAGGTAGGTATGTATTAATACCATCCACCGATGTAGGGCCTGCAAGACGGTAAGTATCTCCCGCTTCCGTGTGAAGAAATTTGTGACTCGTCCCATCGTCGTTTTTCCTGATTTCTATCTGCGGAAAGGAAAACCTCATACCGATACCCAGATTGTATCTGTCCTCATAGAAGGAGGAGGTGTTGGCATCGGCTTGGGTGTAATCTACCCATGCCCCATTGACATACTTGACCTTCATTTCCTGCACGTTTGAAATCCCACTCTTATATAACCTTTTTATCTCAAGATTCAACCCATTTCTTCCCGGCAGAACAAAATCGGTCTGTGCCAGTGAAAGCTCCCCGCTCTGAGCGCTGATTGCTTCTTCTAACGCATTGTTTCTCAGATAAACAGGCGAAAGCATGGTATTGTATTGTTCCTTTGGTCCTACGAGGTTGTTTAGCCTCTCCTCAAGTGTCTCTGCATACGCTGCCTGAGCTGGCAGTATCACTATCAGAAAGGATATAATAAATAACACTTTTTTTATCATTTTATTCACAGCCATAATCCCCCTTAATCAAAAAATCAAGTGTAAAAATGGGATATTCCCCCGTCACTGATAATATTTTTGTTCCAGCGCCTCTGCGAAGAACCTCTCAACGGTGTACCCGGCTTTTGCCTTGTCTATGGCTGTCTGCTCATCAAGTCCGAGCTTGTTTGCGGTGACCAGTGTTTCCACAACCTGCTCTTCTGAAAACGTCCCTCCCACTTTATGCTTTTCCAACTGCTCCTGTGTAACAGAAACCCTGAGTATCGTTTCCTGTCCGTTCACTATGTTGTAATATGCGTTTATTTCCTTCCAGGCCTCTCCTCCCGCTTTCTTGTCTATGACCTCTTCAAATGCTGCACCGGCACTTTGGGAGACTCTGTCGGCAATCATAATATCATCATTTGTAATACCGCCTTGCTTCAATAGATTGTCAAGATAATCGAAGTCAAAGCTCTGCGGCATAAAAGCAGGATAGTCTTTATTGTACTGTTTGAAGATTTCCGACCAGCTCTGTCCCGCTTCCTTCTTATTAACAAGCATTTCTATCAGCTCGGCCTTACCATAGCAATCATTAAGAAAGGTATAGGCGATCATGATGTCCGTGATACTTTTTCCTTCTTTGACCATATCCTCTATTTCGTTTTTATAACTATCATGAACATTAAGTAATACAATCATTTCTTTGTAATTTCTTATGTTTTCTTCATATCTGTCTTCATCCTGCGCCTTTATCAGATTCTGTACCTCTTCGGCTATAATTACCTGACTTATATCGACGTCTCCGCTGTCTGTTCTGTCGAACACCCCGGTATAGGCCAGTATGGCCGTCTGAAGCAAAACACCGCCTGCCAGTATGAGTGCAGCTATTTTTATTATCTTCTTGCTTTTCATTGTTCCATCCCTCCATTACCGGTTTTCATTGGGTTAATGAGATCAATCTCTTTCTGGATTTTTTCTGCCGGGTTTTCGGGCTTTATGCCATTGGATTGCGGTGTGGGGATGTCCGGCAAAACATCGTCTATTATAGTATCTGCGTCCTTCGTGGATTTCTGAGCCACCGAATCTATCAGATTGCTTGGGTCGGTGTCCCTGACATCATTTTTATTACTAAGCAGCTCAAGCATCTTGCTCTCTATTTTTGCAGCTGTAATAAGCTCCTGCATTCCAAACTCCTGCTCCTTTTCGCTTCGTAGCTTCAGATATTCGTCTCTATCGGCTATGTACAGAGCGAGATCTATTCCTGCCTGTATTGAAAAGAGGTATTCATCAAGTGCTGTTTCCATACTTCCAAATTCATTATGAAGCTTAAGCATGAGATACAGGCATTTCTTAACCTCTATTCGGTCTGCTATATCCCGATACACTTGAAGACCCTCCTCCTCATCATCCATGGAGTTTCCTTGCGCAGGCATTATATTAGTTGCACTTTCATTTGAGACAATCTCCTGCAGCTGAAATAGGACCCTCTCAATGAGCAGCTTTGCCTGTTGCAGTTGTGTATCACTGAATCCTTCCTCTTTCAGTCGTTTCAGTTCATCCTCTCCCAGAACTGATTGTGAAAGAAGATCTCGCCGCTGAGCAATGCTGTTGCCCAATTGGTAATCCCCTTCGTTTAGCTCATCCAGCACATCATTCCATGACTTGCCGGTATTTCTGACTGCAAGAATCTCATCAATAGCAATTCCTGTCATGTTTGAGATATCACCTGCAATACGTTTATCATCCATGTTCGAGGCTCCTGCTTGCGGTTTCTCCTGCGATTTTGCCCTAATGGGCATCAAATTGAAGTCGTCGAAAGCAAGGGCTAATATGGATATACACATAATTATTGTGAGGACTAAAGCTACTATTTTTACGCTCTTTTTCACTGTTCCACCTCATTCCTCTTCATTAAAATTTATCTGCGTTGTGCAGGTTTCCTTGGCTTCGAATATGATGTCAGTTATTTCTCCCGACCAGCTCGTGCCCGGTACAATGCTCCCTTTTACCTTAAGCTCTACTCTTCCGGGTGTGTGCTTGACAATGATATTCGTACCTGGAATCTGTCCATCTGTAATAAGGTCATTTTGCCGAGTCCCTGCAAAAAGATCTGCTATCTCTATCTGATTACTGTCATAGGTAACAACAAAGGTAATATCTTTAAAATCCTGCACGTTCCTTGCTAGAAGACTCAAGTTAAAGGTTTCGCCTTCGGTACAGTCGATGATATAGACTGTATTTACGGTACTCTTCTCATGGACTTCACTCCAGGGAGTAATATCCACAAGGGTTCTTGCCCTGACCCTGTATTGGTGTGAAGTTCCATTAGGCAAAGGCTCGTGCAACCAGGTAATATCAGTTATTCCGGTTGTTATTTCGCCATCCGCTTCCACATCATAACTGACGGCATTCTCTACGGGCTCCCACCATATTTGTATGGATGTGCTGGACGCGTACGATCTGGTTATGACAGGTGCTCCCGGAGGGGTTGGAAGTGTCGATAATTTAAGTACACTGCTCCATTCAGCGATTTCTTCAGATTTCACGCGGATTTTGTATTCATGATATGAGCCTGGTTCCAACTGAGCATGATTAAATATAGCATCGAATCCATTATTGATAAGCACTCCATCCGCTTCTACCTCATACTGGCAATCGTCAGAAATGGAATTCCATGAGAGTGTTATCGAATCATAAGTGACAACTGCAGCCAGATTCGTCACCGACATATTCTGATCTGCTTGTTGTGAGGAGGCTGTGATTGTTATCGGACTTGTCCAATCACTTACCCCGCTGATGTTTTTTGCTCTAATTCTGTATGTATGCTCTGATCCGGTCGCAATACCATTGTGCTGAAAATTTGTACTAATTACTTCTTCAATTTCATTCCCATCAATTTCAACTTCATAGGTGTATGCATATGATGCCATATACCAAGACAAACTAATCGAATTGCTATCTGACGAGGCCATTACATTCTCAGGAACTGAAGGTTCGTAGGGATGGGTAGTCAGGTATATATGCTCGCTCCATTCTCCCGTTCCGCCGGCATTGATTCCTCTAATCCTGTACTGGTGCCGTGTAAGCGGAGTCAACCCTTCATGCAGATAAACGGTATCTGCCCCTGCGTCATAGATTATTCCGTCCACTTCCACCTCATATCTGTCTGTTTTGGCAACAGGCTCCCAGATTAACCTTATTTCCGTTTTAGTAATCTCTGAATCTACGGATATAGGCGGCTCAGGCGGATTCGGCAAAGTAATCACATCGATAATAGGACTCCAATCTCCATCTCCACCTGCGTTTTTAGCCCTTACCCTATATTGATGAATGGAATCGGGTTCTAAACCGAAATGGGTATAGAAGCAATCTTCTCCGGTATTCTGCACCACTCCATCCGCTTCAATATCATATCCATCGGCTCTTGCTACCGGATTCCATGATAAGCTTATCTCGGTTCTTGTGGCAGAGTATTCAACATTCCCAGGTACTTCAGGCCTATTCATCAATGTCATGCAATCGAAGGGGCTGCTCCAACTCCCCACGCCTCCAGCATTCCTCACCCTCACCCTGTATGTATGGGGGGTTTCCGGAAGAAGCCCGGTATGTTGATAATTTATAGCCAACCCATTATCTATTACATCATTGTCAACTTCAATATCATAGCCTATTGCCCCATCAAGGGCATCCCAGGAAATTATTAATGAGTTTTGTAGGATGTCATTAAACCTTAATGTCTGTGGAGGCGGTGCTAAAGTAACGCCTATTGCCTGATTGCCTATTTCCGTTTCAATTCCGTCAGCAGAACGAGCTTTAGCTATAAAAGTGTAATGACTATTTGGCTCCAAGCCACCCACAGTAATTGATTTTTCGTCAAACGCTATCCATTCCGGCAACTGTGATAGCGTTCCCTGTGCGGTGACATATTCCGAACCGCAGCTTACCAGATATTCCGTACCGACTGGATTGCCATCGTTCAATGTGATAACAAGACTGGTTTCGCTGGCACTTCCTACTGACAGAACAGGTTTGCTTGCTTTGGTGTAGATTTCCTGTGAAACTTCAACAATATGCCCAGCCTTATCCCTCGCCATAAATTTCGCAGTATATCTCGTATTGGGTATCAGACTCTCGAAGGTGTGACTGATATCCGACATCCATTGTGTTTCATTACCTCCGGTTGAATAACAATATGGTGTTGCATGCATGGCAACATTATCCGTTGCGCTCCCGGATATGCTGATGCTTGTATCAGATGAATCAAAAGTCGTGGTTCCAATCGAAGGAGGGGTGTTGTCAATAGTAAATCCAATCTCCTTCTGTATTGTGACTTCTCCGTCGTACACAGTGAACTTCATCTTGTGTTCACCTTCTGTCAAAAGTCCTATATTCTGTGCATTGAAGCTGACATTCTGCGCCGTCGCAGTATTTGATACGGTTTTAGTGTCTTTAGGGGACGCCTCCCCATCCAAAAACAGCTTACAGATCAGCGTATCTCCATCGGGATCCGATACGGATACAACAGGTATGAAGCTGTAATCGCTTTCGCAGAAGACCTGTCCCTCGGATGGTGTAATAATATTGATGGAGGGCGATACGTTTGATACATAGTTTATTGTGACATTATATGAGTAATAGTATGTGGTTGAGCCATATACATATCCCCTGTAATAGCCGGTCCAATCATCATGCCATATCAATTCAGTTTTTGTGACATTGCCGCCGAATTTTTTCGTAGCGGTTTGCGTACCGCTGTCACCAATCTTGTATTTGCTGAAATCAGATGGATTATATTTTACATCACCTATTTGTGGTATGGAGCCAACATATCCATCCTGGTCTATTTCATAGCTGCTGCCATGATCAGCTAGTTTCCAGGAACCAAATTTTGTACCCCATTGGTTAATTTCCCATGACCGACTGTTTACCACAGTCTTGGAAAAGTACCTGCTTGTTTTCTTTGTTTCATAATACCCGTCGTTATCCGCACTATACAAACTCAATGTCCCTGAGTACCCTCCGCTTGAGTACCAAGTCGTTGACGGTGGCTCTGATGAACCGGTATGTTTAGAATAATTACTTATATACATGCTTGAGGTAGATGAACCGGTTGAACTTCCGTTCGATACACTGATAGTCACATTATTACCGTTCACACTATAGCTGACGTTTCCCGTATCAACTTTTACAGATGTCACCCTGACAAGATTGGGAATCGTGACGGTTTTACTTCTGTTTCTGCTCGAGCTTTCAGAAAAATAGACGGGCATTGTTCCGCTCTTCGCATAAGCTTTGCCGCTTAAAAGGTTAAGACCGGTCAGCATATCAGGTATTCCTGATACTATGATCAAAACCGATAATATGCTCACAAATATCTTTTTATAAAGTAATCCTTTGATTTTCAAAACGCATCCCTCCCTCATTTAATGGTATATGTCACCTTTGAGTTACCGCCTATCTTTGATATGAACTTCGTTATGTTTACTGTCGTTATATCAGATCCTGCTAATCTGTAGACAATTTTCCCCGGCGAGAACTCCTCTACCGATATGCCCGTCCCCTCAATCTGACCGGTTTCTGTTTCCGGTATTGCGGTTATAGCACACAGGTCGAACACATCTATTTCCACCGGATTGTATTCAACTAATACAATCTGATCCATTCCGCTTAGAGAAGGTGGAACAACAATAACGAAGTTGAACATATTGTCCATTTTTAAAGGTATGGTGATTTCCGGCACAGTGTTTTGTATGATTAGATTGCTCCATTCACTTACCGAGGTACTATTTTTTGTTCTAAGCCGATAAGTGTGCCGAGTATTGGGCTTCAAACCCTCGTGTATATAGGAATTCATCTCTATGTCTTCAATAACTTCTCCATCCGCTTCCAAATCATAACTTATTGCTCCGTCGACAGCATCCCAGCTCAGGGTTATGTCAGCTGTTGACGCCTGTGCTTCAATGTTTTCAGGAATCCCTATTGTGGTTCTGACGGCAACAGCGGTGCTCCACTCGCTTATATCTGGTCCATCTGCGGCTCTTATCCTGTATTGATAGGTTGTATCTGGTTCCAGCTGACTATGGACAAAAAATAGATTTGCGATACCTTCAATAATACTGCCATCCACTTCAATATCATAGGTCTCAGCTCCGGAAACCTCATCCCAGCCGATTGATATTTTGCTGCTTTCTGCCGAAAATTCCAGGTTTGCCGGTGTGCCAAGAAGCGTTTTGCATGAGAATACTTCAGTCCATTGACCGAATGCTTCTCCACTCTTTGCCCTTATCTTGAAGTAATGTATCGTATCAGGCTCAAGATTGGATTGCACATACTCATTTTGAATACCGGTATAAGCAATATTACCGTCAAACATCAATTCATATTCAGAAGCTCCGGGAACCGGATCCCAGCTGATATTTATCTGGCTGCTTTGCTTAGCAGCTGTAACTCCTGTTGGTGAATTTATTAAAGTCTTAACAAGAACGTACTCACCCCAGGCTCCGGATCCATTATTGTTTTTCGCTCTTACTCTTATCTGGTGTTCAGTAAGCGGTTCAAGCTCCGAACATGTATAAGTACCGCTTAAGCCATTATCAATAATGATGTCGTCAAATTCCACATCATATCCGGAAGCTCCCGGAAGCATATCCCACCTTGCCGTAATGGCAGTACTACTAACATCCAATACCACATTCTTAGGTGCATTAAGCTGTGTGTAAATGTATTTATAACCGCTCCATACGCCAGGTATATCTTCCTTATACGCTCTCACCCTGTAGACATGCTCAGTATCTTCAATAAGACTGCTGTGGACAAAGGATGTGTTTGTGCCATTATCCAGTAGTCTTCCATCAGCTTCAATCTCATAGCCAGTTGCATTTTCGACTTCATCCCAAGCAATCTCAATTCTATCTGTTGAACTTGTTGATGCAAGGTCTTTTGGTGCAGGCAATAGTGTCGTAGCATGAACTTCAATGCTCCAGCTGCCGGCATTTTCATCGTTCTTTGATCTGACTCTGTATATGTGTGGTGTATCAGGCATTAAATCCATGTGCTTATAAGATGTTTCGCCTATATCGGGAATTACTATGCCATCTGCCTCCACATCATATCCTGTTGCGCCGGAAATATTATTCCATTCCATTGTAATGGCTTCATCCGTTACATAGGCACTGATGGCGTTGGGGATACCAGGCAAAGTCGTTTTCGCGACAATTGCACTCCATTTGCCTGCACCACTCGAGTTCATGGCTCTAACTCTGTATGCATATTGGGTATTTGGGTTCAGACCATAATGTGTATATTCCTCGATTCCACCTGTCTTGACCGGGGCATTGAGAATCTCAACTTCATAGTCTGTAGCACCTGTGGTGCTATCCCACATTATAGTTATTAAATCATTTGCTGCTGTTGCTCGGATGTTTTGTGGGATGTCAGGTAATGTCCAGACAATAAGCTCGTCATTCCATTTACCTTTTCCACTGGAATTTACTGCTCTAATATTAAACTTATGCATTTTCCCTGGAAGAAGATCTTCGAAAGTATACGGGCTCGAAACATCTTCGAGCAGAACGCCATCCATCAAAACATCATACCCCATTGCGCTGACAACTTGTTGCCACGACAAAGTAATATCATGCTGCGAGGCACTATAATCAATATTTTTAACTATATCTGGCAAGGTCCATTTAGTATGCTCCTCGCTCCATTTTCCCGCACCGCTTGAATTTTTTGCTCTAATTCTGTATACATAAGCATTTCCAGGAAGCAATCCTGAGTGAACATACGGATTGCTTACATCTGCTGTGATTTGCCCATCTACCTCTATGTCGTAATAGACGGCACCAGTAACATCATCCCATTGTATTGTTATAAAGGTATCCTCAGTCGCCTGTTCTATATTCATCGGTACATCAGGCACGGTCCACACAACTACTTCATCGCTCCATTTGCCTATGCCGCTTGAATTAGCAGCCCTCAGTCTGTATTTGTGTGCCGTTCCAGGTGAAAGATCAGAACAGGTGTAAGGGAATGTTACATTTTCTGATAAAATACCATCTGCTTCAATATCATATGAATCGGCACCTTCGACAGGCTCGCATTCTATTGTAATGCTATTTTCATCTGCTTGAGTCTTTATGTTTTGCACTACTCCCGGAATTGTTCTAATGCTGACAGACTTGCTCCATTCGCCCACACCGCTTGTATTCTTTGCTCTGACTCTGTATTCGTGATTTGTTCCGGGTAAAAGTCCACTATTAATATAAGGCTGCTCCACATCCTGTATGATGATTGAATCGACTTCTATATCATAGCCTGACGCACCGATTACAGGTAGCCATTCAGCCATAATCTCAGTCTCCTCTGGATGTAGGGTCAAGCCTTCAGCCTTGTCGGGAAGAGTCCATACAGAAATGCTTTCGCTCCATTCGCCCACACCGCTTGTATTCTTTGCTCTTATCCTGTATATATGCCTTGAGCCAGCAGTCAATTCCATGTGGGTGAAGGGACCGTTCCGATCATCCAGTATTTGCCCGTCAACCTCAATGTCATAACCTGTTGCACCGATGACTTCTTCCCATGAAACATCTATTTCCGTCGTTGTAGCTCTGGTAGACACATTATGAGCAATACCTGGCACAGTCCAATAAACTACCTGATCGCTCCATTTACCGGTTCCGCTGTCATTGACTGCTCTAATTCTGAAAGAGTGCTCCGTTCCCGGTGAAAGCTCTGCTATGGAAAAACTAAAAGATATGCATTCAAATAGCTTTCCATCAAATTCTATATCATAGCGTGAAGCACCCTGCGTTTCATTCCAAGATACTGCAATGACATCCTGTGTTGCAAATGTTTGAATGTCTGTGATTTCCGGTGGCAACGTCCACACAAAAATCTCGTTGCTCCATTTTCCATATCCGCTTGAGTTTTTGGCTCGTATTCTATAAGAATGCAACGTACCAGGTTCCAGATTAGAATGTGTATAGTTGCTATCTATATCTCCTGATATCTGTCCATCCACTTCAATATCGTAGCTCACAGCACTTACTACCTCATCCCATAAAAGCTCTATTTGTGTTTCAGTTGCGCTATGAGATATGCCTGCCGGAGTATCGGGCAGTGTCCATATTTTTTGCAGCTCATTCCACTTACCGGCTCCGCTGCTGTTTTTCGCCCTTAGTTTCAATCCGTATTCCTGTCCTGGCTCCAACCCGATTGCAATATAGGGGCTAATGACATTGTCAATCTGGACGTTATTTAGCTCAAGATCATACCCCGTTGCCCCCTGTACCGAATCCCACTCAACAGTAATTTGATTCTCTATCGGCATTAATCCAAATTCGCCGACTTTATCGGGCAAAGTCCAGATTTCAAATTCTCTCGACCAATTTCCTATACCGCTCGAGTTATTAGCCCTCAGTCTGTATACATGACTGGATCCGCTCTGAAAATCATTGCTTACATGCGGACTTGTTACATTTTCTATAACCATACCGTCTACTTCAATATCATACGTATCAGCACCTACGCAGGCATCCCAACTGACTGAAATCTCATTCTCGCTTGAGCTGCTGCTAATACTTTGAGGTGCCTCAGATAGAGTAAGTACTGATATCTTTTCGCTCCAGCTTCCAAATAAGGTGCTGCTTTTGGCTCTTATCCTATAGTCATAAATAGTTCCGGCAGCTAGTCCGATGTGTTCAAATAATGTATCTGTTACTGCACTAATGATTTGACCATTCTGTTCAATTTCATAAGAAGTAGCACCTTCAATAGCATCCCACAACAACCTTATACTGCTTTCATAAGGCTCGGCATTAATCCCAGTCGGCTTGCCAAATAATACGCTGTCTCCCCAAAACAGCTCATTCCCTATCATAACTGAGACTTTATCCCACACGGAATAATTTTTTTCCCCATTGAATGAGTAATCATTTGATTGAGAATAATTTGACCAGTCTATCTTTGCTATCCTGCTATGTATTTCTACGCATTTGCCAGGCTGCAATAAGCCTGAACCATCTTTAAATGTTGTTTCACAGAAGTAATCAGCCTTATCAAACTGTTTGTCTAACTTAGCAAATCTCCCAGTGATATTGCTGGTTCCCGCGCTTGACCAGTCACACCAGTAATTTTGCTCTTTTTCGCCATCAATAGTATAGTAATATCTGATTTTTATATCGCTCAGATCTATTGCAGTATTTCCTGTATTTGTTAATATGTATCGTGGGAAAAGTGTATTTGTTCTATCATTATCCTCTGTTATATTAACTTTCAACTGGATTGATGTAATAGGAGGAATGATTGGAGCAACTTCAGTAGGCTCTGTTCCCCAAATTAAGCTATCTTCAAGATAAACAGCAACCATAGTCCAATCGGTATATTCCTTATCACTGCTGTTAAATGAAAAATCATCTGTCTGTTCATAATCACTCCAGTCAGCTTTAGAAAACCTACACTGTAGTTCGATACTGCTATCAAGGTTTAATGTTCCAGATGATTGAGCAAACCCGATATCAACATAATAATCCGCTCCAACCATTGCTTCGGGCATTTTAACGAATGAATTTGTTATATTTGAGCTTTCTATATTTGACCAGTCACACCAAAAGCTTTGATTTGTTTCTCCATTTATTGTGTAAAAATACCTTATTTTCAAATCCTTTAGATTTATGGGGACATCTCCTGTATTATTAATCCTGAACCACGGTGAAATAGTATTATTAGTGCCATTTGTGTTTTTATTAATCATTTGCAAACTAATAGCCGGCGTAGCATCAGGAAGCATGTCAGGAGCACCAGTATCTCCAGATTCCAAAATTGTGAGATCTTCATCTGAATCAACAATGTCCTCAACTTCAGTAGTTGGCTCAATTGGCTCATTGACTTTTTCAATTGCAAATGTATTCAGGCTTGTACCCGCGAAAACGGCAAGAAACATAACGTATGCTAGGGCTAAGGATGTAATAATAGTAATTTTGGAGTGAATTAATCTTTTAATCATGCTTATCTCCTCATCATAAAATATTTATTTGAAATCAGCCACCTAGGAAAAAGAGCACAAACAATTAATTACCAGCATAATTTTGTAGACACCAGCCATATTTAATAATATTTTTGATCGGAAAAAATATAGAGTATTTATCTGCGATTATTGTTACATTATGACTATTTATGTTAAATTATAATCATAAATCTATCAATTGTCAATACCCCTAAACTATGTAACAAATTACTAAAATTATCTAGCATTATCCTGCTTTTTACAATAAAAAGGCTTCAGGTTTGCCTGAAGCCTCTTCCGAATCCATGTACCCCATTATACTGCTTGTTTGAGTCAGACGGAGTAGCAGGTCATTGTTCCCGCCATCGCGAACCGTCAGACTGGCATTTCTGTCTTTTCTTCCAGCATTTGCTGTACAGGGGTAGCATATTTTGGGTTCCGTTACAGAATAGAAAGAAGCCCGATTTAGTTATGAAACTAATTCAGGCTCCTCAATTACTTCACAGATTTGATTCTATACTATCTTATATCCTGCCTTACTGCCATTTTGCGATATTCAGAGGGAGATAGGCCACATTATCTCATCTTTCTCTTTTCCTTTAAGTGAAATAAACCCGCTTAATCAATGTTTTTATCAATTGCAAAGCGAAGAATTTTTCTGGAGGTGTTCTTTTTAAACTCCTCGTTGCGTATCCTTACCATCTTAATAGCCTTATAGGAAACCATTCTTGAGTTTATCTTCTTAATCTCCTCATTGAAATAGGTCTCCACATCTTCAATCCCACTCTCCTTAAGCGCCTCAAATTCCGGGTAGATTTCTGCCACTATCACTTCCTTATTCTTTTGCACTTCGCTCTCACCTGCGTAAACAACTGCCTCTGAAACACCGTAAATCCTTGATATCTCGTTTTCCAGCTCTTCGGGGTAGACATTTTTACCGTTGCTGAGAATAATAATGTTTTTCAGCCTCCCGGTTATGTAAATCCAGCCCTCTTCATCCAGCTTTCCGTAATCACCTGTCCTAAAAAAACCATCCTCGTCAAATGCTCTGGCAGTTGCCTCCGGATCCTTATAATAGCCAAGCATGACATTAGGGCCCTTGACACATATTTCGCCCTCTCCATTTTCATCAGGATCTTTGATTTTAACCTTTGAACCGATTATCGGCGTACCAACGCTTCCCTTTTTCTGATACTTGTTTCTGTTGCAGGAGATCAGAGGAGAGCACTCAGTAATGCCATAGCCGTTGAGAATAGTAATGCCAATGGCTTCAAAGGTGTCAATAATATCCTGATTTAAAGCAGCACCGCCACAAATAATCATCTCCAGTTTTCCGCCAAAGGCTTCAAGCACGCTCTTAAATAGTGTACGGCGCAGATCGATACCGAATTTGCGCAGAAGATTGCTAATCTTAATCATGGAGCGTAAGGCATTGGCTTTCCCACTCTTTTGCGCACTGGACCAGATTTTCTTGTAGAGCGTTTCAACAAATAAGGGAACCAGTACCAAGTGTGTTGGCTGCTGCTCCTTCAGTTCATTTACAATGTGCTTGAGTCCGCTTGATATGTATATCTCAGACCCCTGTGAATAATGCCCCACAAAGTTTACCGTTGAACCAAAGGTGTGATGAGGAGGCAAGACATTCAAGGTCTTGGGAGTTATATCGAACAGATACATTCCCTGGGTCATATCCGAAACGATATTCGTCTGGGAAAGCATGACACCCTTGCCCTTGCCTGTGGTGCCTGAGGTAAAGACGATAGTAGCAAGGCGCTCCCGGTCGATTTCGTAATCATAGTAGGAATTGTCACCCTCTGCGAACCTTTCGCCTCCACTGGCTACAATGTCGGAAAGCTTCAGCGCACCGTCCATGTTGGGCTCGCCCATGCAAATCCAGGCCTTCATAGTAGGAGCTTTGTCCTTAAGGGATTCTATTTTAGACTCTATAGCATGGCTATAAACCGCAAACTCACATTCTCCGCTATCCAGTATACCGATGATATCATCTGCAGGCAGATCCTTATCAATTGGAACAACAACCGATCCAATAGACATCAGGCAAAAGTAGGAGCATATCCAATCATAGGAGCTCTCCCCAATCAGGGCAATATGCTTGTCGCGGCATCCCATACTAATCAATCCCGTACCCATATTGCGTATGCGATCCCTCGCTTCCAGGTAGGTAACCTTAATGGTTTCAGCGTCCTTAGGATTGTTCTTGTATGAAATCGCAACCCTGTCAGGAAATTTCTTTGCCACATTTTCAGTCATTATTCTGAAATCCTCGAAGACTGTCGTTTCATATAATGGATAGTTCCTATTTGCCATGGTTTCATTCTCTCCTTACATTAATTAATAATTACAATACCATGAGACTGATTATTCCCGATCAATAGAAGCCTTCATTTCATCAGAAAGCTGCTTAATCTCCTTAATGGAATTATTGATTGATATAATGTCACTATTGCTGCTTTCGAGCGTAGCAAGTATTTCCTGATTGGAGGCAGCCTGTTCCTCAGATATGGAAGCGGCGTTACCAATCTGCTCCTGCATCTTAATAAATATATCATCAACATTCTTTATCATGGTCTTCTCAAGACTCAGCGATTCAAAGGTAGCCTCTACAGAGGTTTGGACGTCCTTGAACTTCTCGGCTACCGCATTTATGAGTTTATTTCCCTCCTCAACTGCCTTTTCACCGCCGCCCACGGTTCTAACAGCATTTTCAGTTTTCTCTGAAATCTGTAGAGTAATTCTATTGATGTCCCTGACAATGATTGAGCTTTCCTCGGCTAATTTTCTCACTTCCTCTGCAACAACACTAAATCCTTTTCCATGCTCTCCTGCCCTTGCTGCTTCGATAGCGGCATTCAAAGACAAGAGATTAGTCTGCTCCGCAATCTGATTAATTCCTCCAAGGAACTTGTTTATTTCGCTAATATTTGTCCCTAAATCATTTACCGTTATTAATGATGTCTTAATTGCCTGGTTGATTGTTCTCATCTGATCAATCATTCTGCTTATTTCCTCGGAGCCCTGGTCAACATTTTCAGAAATCTCCGTTGAAGCCTCACTTATTTTCTCTGAAATCTCTCTCGTAGCCCTAACCACACCAAGAGCATCGTTCATTCCCAAATTAATCTCGTTGATGCTAGTAGCCTGCTGATTTGTGCTTGATGCCATATCATTCATCGCAGAGGTGGTTTCGCTACTGGTGCGTACGATTACGTTCATGTTTTGGTCAAGGCTTTCAACATTACTATTTAGGGTCATTGATGATTGCTCAACCTTTTCCATCGTAATCTGAAGCTTTTCAAGCAATAGTTTTGCTTCGCTTTCCTTTTTGGCTGCATTATCAATCATTGCTCTACCCCATTTATTTATGAAATAGATAACGATAAATATGCCATTAATTGTGATCAGTGTAGAAATCATATAATCAGCTGTGCGGACTTTTCCAAATAACAAGATAGGGTTTATAAAAAATAATGCTAGGTATGCTACATCAATTATCGCGCAATAGATAATGATCATCCATTTTGAATAATACAGGCCCATAAGCACTATCGAGGCAGCTATTGTCCATTGCACAGTCTGATCTGTTGGGTCGCTTGATAAAGTAGAAATTGATGCTGCTAAAATAACTAAGCCATAAAAAACACCCTTTATTTTACTGCTAATAGGAATGAAATAGGTCCCGGCAATAACGATTGCCGCAATTACTATGGGTGTGTTGGTTGAGATGCTTTGACTAATGCCCAAAGCCACAATATTGGTGACTATTGTAACGATACATACAACAAGGATACTACAAATGCAAACCAGATCAGCTTTCTTTAGGTTAAAACCATCACTCGTCTTATCCATGAATAACCCCCACATATCCATTTCCAATAAATAAATTCTTCAGAACATATGGATATATTCTAACATACTTTGCATAAATCAACCATCAGTAATGTAATTTTTCAGGACTCTGTTTTAAGGTGCAGCTAGATATGAGCGCTTGCGTATGGCTACG
>JAAYBT010000061.1 GCA_012730015.1 Clostridiaceae bacterium | reverse complement strand
ATGCTCTGCTCTGACCTTGCATGGCCTTATAAGAATAAAAGCTCGGTGCTATAAAGCAACGAGCTTTTCAAATCATTCAGAGCAATCTTATGCCTTGAGTTCTTTCATACAATTTGGGCAAATGTTTTTACCTTTGTATACAATAACATCCTTGGCATCACCACAGAAAATACAAGCGGGCTCATACTTCTTTAGGATAATAGTTGCACCGTCAACATAAATCTCAAGAGCATCTTTTTCTGCGATATCGAGAGTCCTTCTTAACTCTATTGGAAGTACTACTCTTCCAAGCTCGTCAACTTTTCTTACTATACCAGTAGATTTCATGTGATTTCCTCCTTAAATAGCATTATTCGACATTCTTTTTCATAAATTTATCTTAGCATAAATTCCAATAATCGTCAACAATTAATTTATAGAAATTCAAGAATATGTTATGGCAATAATAGTTAAACAAAGCTGACCCAAAATTGAAAACCTTGAAGCACCTGAATACCAAGGTGCGCAATGCTCTCAAAGGAAATAAATTAATTTAATATGCGAAGTATATTAATACACTAGAGCAAAGCACCCATATATTAACTGGAAAAAGGGCTCAAAAATTCGACAAATGTAGACAGCGACTACTTTATGAAACCGAATTTCTGTAAAGAATATAGGGGCACCAGTGGTAACAGTATTTGGGTTTTCTTCACATAAGCCTGTGTCGTAAAACCTAATATATATTAGGCTTTGCCTTGCTTCTCTTTAGATCGCTTGTCATTAATGAGATCCATATGCTCGGCATCTATAATTTCAACATCATGCTCTTTTGCCCAATTCACGCAGCCCTTAAGCGCAGTGGGAAGGAATATTCGCGGCACCTTTACCAGCTTGGCGCAGGCTTCGTCTGTGAACCTTATCCTGTCATCAATTCGATCGGCAGCGTAGCGCACAGACTGTATACTTCCTTCCCTTATGGGCAAAAGCTCCGGGTGGGGTCGGCGAAAGCGGGTATACCAGAAGTTTTTAGAATCCCTGTAGCCGTAGTCCACTGGTATACGAGGAAAACCCTTGGCGCGAACGCCTTTGATTATGGTATCGCGATACTTGGATTTCATCAAGATCTTATCGATTCGCAGAATGAAATGGGCACCGAACTCAGAGGTGATACCATTAAAATCGTGATAAGGCGGTGGATATCCATTTAGCTGACCCGGGGCATCATTTTGGGCCTTGTCAAGCTCTCTCATCCAAGTGCACTCCATTACCTGAAATGACTCTGCTACAACCTTGGGAAAGCTTTCGGAACGGTTGTCCTGAGCCATTAGTCCCTCTTCTAATGTGAAAATACAATCCTTCATCTTTTCCTCTGGAGTGTCGCCGGGAAAGCCCAATCGAACAGCTTCCTTGAAGTATCTCTTTTTATCGGGAATAAAGTTAATGCTACATTTCCCGTTGCGCAGTAAATTCTGGGCTGTATTGGATGAGTTGCGGCAGCACAGCAGCATGGAATAATAGTCCTTGCCGGCTATATAATAGGGCTGCACCAGTGAGTATGAACCAAGGGTTGTCATGCCGCTTTCGGTGAGCGTGCCAATTAGAACAGTAGGCATCGGAAAGAATGCAGAGGTCTGATAAAAGTTATCGACAATCCGTAGGTTTTCAAAACTGCTCATGAGTTTACCTCCCTGATAAATTATTCAACTAAATATGCGGTTAACCATCCTGGACAACACTGAGTAATCTATATCCTTCTGTATGGCGCCGGCCAAAACAGTCTCTGCAAGTAGCGGGCATAGCTCCATACCCTCTTTGCGGTCAAGACGCTCAAGTAAAGCAGACAATAAATCCGACAATTGGCTACGCAGCATCACATGGCGCTGCCCAAAGCTATTTAGCATACCTTTATACTCTGACCAGATTTTTTCATAGGTTTGAACATAGTCGCAAATTTCCTTGTATATTACTCTAACCCCTTGCTCCACGTTGGAGGCAGTTTTACAGCTTTTTTGCATATTTTTATGTGATTTATGCCAATCCTCTGCCATGATCGAGGCAACGAGCATATCCTTGCTGGGGAAATAGTTATATATGGTTCCAACAGCTAATGAGCATTGGTCGGCGATTTCCCGGAGGGTAAGCCCCGCGTAACCATTCTCAAACAACTGCTTTTTGGCGATAGATATAATCTTTGCTTTTGCATCGGGTATTAATTTTGGCATAGAACACCCCATTTATTATGAACAGGTTCATAATAAATTATACAGTATTGATAAATAGATGTCAATTATGAAGGAGGACAGATAGGATGTGGTCAAATCGAAATACAGCTTGAAAAATTAGTGTTAGAAATGTATAGTATTAGGTAAGCTAAGAGCTAGTAATGGAGGCTGAAGATGGATAAAAAGACTTTTTATATTACAACACCGATTTATTACCCCAGCGATAAGCTGCACATTGGTCATTCCTACACAACTGTAGCTGCGGATGCTATTTCCAGATATAAGAGGCTTAAGGGCTATGATGTCATGTTCCTGACTGGTACGGATGAGCATGGACAAAAAATACAAAGAAAAGCTGAGGAGAAGGGCATATCGCCAAAGCAGTATGTGGATCAGATCGTCGCCGGCATCCGTGAGCTATGGAAGCTTATGGACATTACCAATGACCGGTTTATTCGAACCACAGATGAGCAGCATGAGGCTGCGGTGCAGAAGATATTTAAGAAGCTTTATGATAATGGAGATATCTACAAGAGCGAGTATGAGGGCATGTATTGTACGCCATGTGAATCCTTCTGGACAGATACGCAGCTTGTTAACGGGAAGTGCCCCGATTGCGGCGGCGAAGTTGAATTGATGAAGGAGGAAAGCTATTTTTTCAAGCTTTCCAAATATCAGGACAGGCTGATTAAACATATAGAAGAAAATCCAGAATTTATCCAACCGGTGTCCAGACGAAATGAAATGTTGAATAACTTTCTTAGACCAGGGCTGGAAGACCTCTGCGTTTCCAGAACCACCTTTAACTGGGGCATTCCTGTTACCTTTGATGAAAAGCATGTAGTGTATGTGTGGATAGATGCATTGTCCAACTATATCACAGCTTTGGGCTACAGCTCGCAGGACGATTCAGCATATAGAAAATATTGGCCTGCGGATGTACACCTGGTCGGGAAGGAAATCATCAGATTTCATACGATTATATGGCCGGCTATGCTAATGGCACTTGGTGAGCCGCTGCCGAAGCAGATATACGGGCATGGTTGGTTGCTGCTCGATGGGGGCAAGATGTCCAAGTCCAAGGGAAATGTGGTGGATCCTGTAATCCTGATCAAGAAATATGGCCTTGACGCAGTCAGGTACTTTTTACTAAGGGAAGTCCCCTTCGGTTCGGATGGCGTATTTTCCAATGAAGCATTGATTCAGAGGATTAATGCAGATTTGGCAAACGATCTCGGCAATCTGGTGAGCAGGACTATAGCCATGATTAGCAAGTATTTCGACGGAAAACTGCCTGTAGATCGTATCGAAGGCGAATTTGACAATGACTTGAAGGAAGTAGTTTTACAGCTGCCGCAGAAGGTAGAGGAGCTTATGGATAAGCTTCAGTTCAGTACTGCTCTCACAGAGATATGGAAGGCGATTTCGAGAATTAACAAGTATATAGATGAGACAATGCCCTGGGTGTTGGCAAAATCCGACGAAAACAAACCACGGCTGGCTGCTGTTATGTACAACCTTGCAGAAAGCCTTCGTATTATTTCGATACTGATTCAACCCTTTATGCCGCAAACGCCTGAAAAGATCTGGCATCAGCTTGGGATATCGGGCATGACAGAGGTTCTGGGCTGGGAGAGTACGAAGCAATGGGGCAAATATCCGCAGGAAGTTTGTGTTAATAAGGGCGACCTGCTCTTCCCGAGAATTGATATAGAGAAGGAAATGGAGGAGTTGGAGAGCATTAATGCTTCCGCTCAGAAGAAGCGGGAGGCTTCACAGACGAAGGAGAAGAACAACGGCTCTATGAAGGATAAGGGCAAGGACAAAAATGGCGAGAATGAAGAGGGCATGATTACTATTGAAGACTTTGCAATGCTTGACTTGCGTGTTGTAAAGGTGCTGGAGGCCGAGAAGGTAGAGGGCTCAGACAAATTGCTGAAGCTGAAGGTGGAGATGGGTGGTGAAACCAGGCAGGTTGTATCAGGGATAGCGAAGCACTATACTCCTGAAAGCCTTGTGGGCAAATCCCTGATTCTGGTAGCCAATCTGAAGCCCGCCAAGCTCAGGGGAATTGAGTCGCAGGGCATGATACTGGCTGCTGATAGCGGTGATAAGCTAGTTCTTGCCACCCTGGACGATTCGATTGACAGTGGAGCCAAGGTAAATTAAGAAAAGCATGAAGGCTGGTGAAAGATAAAAGTGGACCTCGGTGCTCATTTGCCTTGGTGTTATCCTCTGTGCTAGTCCCATTGCAGTCTTAATAATAATAATATATAATAGACATAATATCCCGATGCTAGCATATTGAGGTGAAAAATGCTTTTTGATACACATGCTCATTTGAATGATAATCAGTTTGATAATGACCGTATTGAGGCGATTGAGAGAGCTAAAGAAAACGGAGTGGAATGCATTCTTACTGTGTCTTCAGATATTGCCTCTTCAATAGAAAATATTGCCCTTACCCAAAATCATGACATTTTTTATGCTGCTGTGGGTGTTCACCCTCACAATGTGATGGACCTAAATAACAATATCATTTCAGCATTAATAGATTTCTCAACCTACCCTAAGGTAGTTGCTATCGGCGAGATAGGACTGGACTATTTTTATGACAATGCGCCTCGTGAGGTGCAAAAGGTTTGGTTTTCGAAGCAAATATCCCTTGCGAAGAATTTAAAGCTACCCATTATTGTCCATGATCGAGAGGCTCATGAGGATACAATGAGAATCTTGAAAAATGAAAAGGCCAGCGATGTTGGCGGTGTCCTACATTGCTATTCCGGAAGTGTGGAGATGGCTAAGCAGGTTATGGACATGGGCTTCCTAATTTCTATAGCGGGACCTGTCACATATAAGAATGCTAATAAGCTACTTGATGTCGTCAAATATATTCCGGATGATATGCTGTTGATTGAAACTGATAGTCCCTATCTCCCGCCCGAACCATACAGGGGTCAAAGAAATGAACCTTCCTATGTAAAATTGGTAGCGGAGAAAATTGCAAAGATTAGAGGCACGTCTGTTGAACATATAGCTAATATTACAAGCTCCAACGGGAAGAGAATTTTTGGCATACAATAATATTATGAAGCTGGTGAAATTTTATGAAAAAGTTTATTCTTGTGATGATTTTTGTACTACTAACCGCTTTGTTTATTGCATTCAACTATCTGCTTTGGGATAGAGAGAATAAAGTTGTGGAGCTAAAAAATCTTGAGAATGCAAATGCCAGCTATACTACCAATATTAATTCACAAAAAAGAGAGATCAGCGCTCTAGAAGAAGAAATAGACCGCCTGGAGAATCAGATAAAGGAGATCGAAAGTGATAAGGAAAGACTAAGTGAGGAAAAAGCCAGTATTCAGATCGAATGGGCTGAAACACGAGCATCCTTGCAGGAAAGAATAGATTTCATCAACACTATCAAGCAACATGCAGATACAAATGTATTGTCCGCTCCGTTGGTTAAATGGGCTGAGGCGATAAATCAGGGTGATTTTAGGCAGGCATATTTGCTGGAATATGAAGGTGTTGCGATGGTAGATAGAACGGTACGGCTTGATGACTATGTAGAGCAAATGTCAAGAACCGTTCGTAGAGTTGATATTACACAAGTGAAGGTTGATAGGCTTAGAGGCACAGGAAATGGTGATATATATCTGGATGTAACACTGGATGTCAAGCTGCCCGAAGAGCCTGATATGAAATCCCTGCGTTTTACTGAGGGCGTAAATGAGATTTATGTCAAAATTGACTATTCTGTATCCGAAAAAGTCTTTATGATTTCTGGGATGGGTAATTCGTGAGGATAACATAATTACTTTTCACATAATTCCAATCTACTTCATATAATGTTAGTGAAGCTTACTTATGAGGGATGAATCATTATATGAAAGAGGTTGTCAAAATGAAAGAAAAGACCACTATAGAGCCCATGGGGACTATGCCACTGGTCGGCCCGATGCAGAATATGCAGGCTAAGCCCAAGCAAATGCCCGAAAAGATTGCTCCCAAGCCTTCAACTGTACAGGCAGCTGCCAATACATTACCCGCCCAAAGCACTGGAAATAAGGATTTACTTCCTGTACAGACCTTACCTGCAGATTTTCCAACTCAATCTAATCAAGCAGATCTTATGCCCTACATGATGAATCCGATGCCAACAATGAACCAGATGCCCATGATGTGCTGCCCTTTCTTGATGAACATGAACTGCCCCATGCTATATGACCAGAATGTTATGGGAATGGGAATGATGAATACTGGTAACATGGGTTATATGCCTATAAATGTACAGGGAGCTCCGAACCCGGTGATGAGTGCCTCGAACCCGGTGATGGGTGCCTCGAATAACAGTATGAATGCCTATCCGGGCATGGGCATGATGCCGGTTACAAACAATCCGTATTTTCCGATTAATTAACATACTCTCAAGTTCATCTGCAAGGACTGTCAAAATGACAGTCCCTTTTTCGTAAAAGTATTCTTCGTATCATGTCCTTCAAAGACACGCTTTTTCGCTACATGTATAAACAGAAAAAACATGTATATACTCTTATTTGGAGGTATATTATGGTAAATAATTTGACAAATAAAAGAGCATGGAATAAAATATCTCATCAGTCCCTTATTAATATTTTAACAGGAGGTTTTAGTTTGTTACCACTTGCTAAAAATATTAAAAGGTTATTTTCAAGCAAGAAGCGACTGCTCATTGTAATAATGGCAGTAGTAGTAGCGGCAGGTGCGGGATGTGGCGTATTTGCCTGGCTGGAGAAGGGGGTTGTCATAAATGACAACGGTAGATTGCTTAATTGCAAAACAATGAAAAGTACCTTTAAAGAAACATTGGAGCAGAATGATATTGTTGTAAATACATACGATTACGTTAGTACTCCATTGGAAGGCAGTTTACACAGGACAAAGTTGAATGAAATATACATTAAGAGAGCTGTTCCAGTATATATTACGGCTGATGGGCAGCAGACAGAAGTAATGACTTACGCGGATACGGTAGAGCAGATGCTGGAGGATAGTCCGGTTAAGCCTGAGGGAATTGACAGGCTTGAAGGTGCGCAGTTAACAGATAGCATCAGCGCCAACTTAGAGCTTAAAATCGTAAGGGTCGACGAGACGGTAATAGACATTACAGAAAGCATTCCCCGTGAGGTGAAAAAGAAAGCCAACAAGAAGCTGGATGAAGGATACGAGAGAATTCTAAGTCCGGGGCAGGACGGTATGGCGCAAAGGCAGTATAAGGTCGTTGAGGAGGACGGTGTGGAGGTGTCGAAGCAGTTACTTAGTGAAACGGTGCTGCAGGCTCCAATCACCAGGATTATGGAATTTGGGACGGCATTAAGCCTCAGAACATCCAGAGGCGATACTGTAAGGTACAGTAAGGTAATGGATATGAGCGCCACAGCTTATACCGCTTCACTCAAGGACACAGATAAGGCGCCGGGACATCCCTTGTTCGGGATAACGGCAACGGGAATTAAGGTTAAAAAGGGTGTAATAGCGGTCGATCCCAGAGTTATTCCGCTTTATACCAGAGTGTATGTTGAAATAATCGGCGATATACCGGATTATGGTTATGCAATAGCCGCCGATGTAGGGGGCGCGATTAAGGGAAACAAAATTGACCTGTACTATGATAGTCAGGAATATGTGGACTGGTTCGGCGTCCAAAAGGCCAAGGTTTACATCCTAAGCGAAAACTAGGGTGTAGAGGGGCCTTGATGGGACAACTCAGCTTTCCTGCGCAACGCATATGTGAGTAAGCGTTTTGGGCGGCTGAGTAAGTAACTAAATAAATATGTAGTAAGGGACTATAACTATGGCCGGGGCAATTTGTCCCGGCACATTTTTTGCACAGACATATGCGAGGCATTTCATGATGTAAGGGGAAGCAAGGAGGGGGATGCGAAAATGGGTATAAACATAGAGAACACAATGAGAAAGTATAATTTGCGCCCGGCAAAAGCCCTTGGTCAAAATTTTCTTGTGAATCAGGGAATTCTAAGGGACATTGTGAAGGCTGCGGAGCTGACTGAGGAAGACACCGTGCTGGAAATAGGCCCGGGACTGGGGAATCTGACTGCAGAGCTGGCTGAAAGGGCTGGCTTGGTTGTTGCCATTGAGATAGATAAGCGTCTGTTGCCAATCCTGAAGGAGAATCTGAAGGATTATGAGAACATTCGAATAATTAACGCCGACATTCTTCAAATAGACCCTGCCAAGGAGCTTGCTGGGATAGGGGGCTCTTCTTCCGGAAAGGGAGACGGTTCCCTCGGAAAAGGAGGCATTGCCGAAGGGGACGGCTCCCTCGGAAAAGGGGACGGTTCTCCAGTATGCCTGAAAATCGTGGCTAATTTGCCCTACTATATTACTACACCTGTAATTATGAAGCTCCTGGAGAGTGGGGTTAAGGCAAAAACAATGGTCTTCATGGTGCAGAAGGAGGTAGCTGACCGCATGAGGGCGGCGCCTGGCGGCAAGGACTATGGAGCATTGTCGGTAGCCGTACAGTACTACTCCAAGCCGGAAATCATTATGGAGGTTCCCCCGAATAGCTTCATACCGGCACCGGAGGTCTGCTCCTCGGTTATCAGGCTGGAGCTTTATGACGAGCCCCCTGTGGATATACACAGCGAAGAGCTCTTTTTCAAGCTTGTGAAGGCAGCCTTTGGACAAAGGCGGAAGACACTGGTCAATGCAATTAATAATGCCGGCTATTTTGGTCTCGGCAAGGAAGAGATTAAACAGATACTTGATAAGGCAGGCATCGGCGAAAAGCAAAGGGGCGAGACTCTCTCCCTCGAACAATTTGCGCTTTTGTCTAATTTGATTTACAAAAATTAATCTTCACACGTTTCATAGTTAAGGCTGACAGCAATGCAAGAATTCGTTTTGTAAAATTGACCCTCTTCACTGTCTGCCTTATAATATTGTTATAGCATATGCTACTCGACTTTGATGAGGGTGAGATGTGTTGCAGGGATGAATTATTGCTGATGAGGGGATGTGCATTAGATATGAAATCAGATATTGGAAAGCTTGAAATCAAGGATTTCCCAGTCAGGAACGTTGCAGAATTGAGGCTTCTATATGAAGAGCGGAAGCAAAAAATATGTGAATCTCCTGAGTGGACCTTTATAAAGGCACTCTGCAGCGGAAGGATTGATGATGTAGTCAGCCTTTTTGAACAGACCAGGCAGTTTGTGAGAAAGGCAAGTGCAGTTGACACCCCCTTTGGCCGCTTTGAAGGCAAAAGCGAAATCCGCGAAATGGCCAACAGATGGCTTACAGAGTACAATGCTCAGAGTGCTTCTGTCGAAGCGTTTTTTCAAACGCGCTCCGGCGGACGATCCGTGACTGAGGTTGTCGTTAGCTTCCTGGTAGACGGAATGATCAATGAGGTACCAATGTTCATAGTTGGTGACCTTCGTTCCGGTGGCAAGCTTGAGGAGGTGCGTATCTACCATCATTGCACTTTTCTTCCGCAGTATCAACCCTACCGCAAGCCCATGTTCCAATCTGCACACCTGGAGATGGGCGATCCCGGATTGTTAACAGGCGCTGTGCGTGAGTATTATGAGGCGCTGCACCATGTGCCCTGCGTTGATGTTGAGCGCATCGTGGCATGTACAAGTAACGAGTGTATTTTCGGCGGCTATGGTCCTGCAGGATCGGTTCCCATGCCACACAACCATGAGGAGCTGCGCAGGATTTATAAGCATATGGCAACATACATCCCACGCTGGGTAGGTATGCGCTATGAGACAATTATTGACGATGGTGTGACCGGCGTAATCGAGTGGGTACACATTGTTTCTGATGCAGGGGTGGCTGAGGGAGGACGAGTATGCCTCTCAGGAATTGCAGCCTACCAGCGCGGAGACGATGGCCTTTTGTGCTCTATACGTATTAGTGACTATGCAGGATACGAAAAGCATATTGATTGGTCCAAAACCGATACACCTCGGGATGAAGCATACTCCTACAACCGCGTGATTGAGTTTCCTCCCGGCTGCGGATTAAAAGAGCAGTCATAATGACTTGGTATTTCCAATATGATAGGAGATGACATTTATGACACATCCTTTTCACCTCCGATACGACGAACCGGCACAGGTGTGGCATGATGCTATGCCGCTGGGTAACGGAAGACTAGGGGCTATGGTCTACGGGCACACCTGTATTGAGCGTATTCAGTTGAATGATGATTCACTTTGGTATGGCACATTTATGGATCGCAACAATCCTGCACTTAAGGAAAAGCTTCCTGAGATACGGCGGCTAGTGCTCTCGGGAGATATATACCATGCTGAGGAGCTCATCATGCAATATATGGCTGGTACGCCGTCCTGTATGCGTCACTATACCTTGTTGGGCGAGCTGGATATTGCCCTTAATCAGCATTTACCATTCGCCTCCGGTTCGCCTCCAAACAGCAGCGCAGCCAAGAACTATTCATCCGACCTGGACCTGATGACTGGTGTGCTAAGCATCAATCATATGCAGGAGGGAGTAAACTATAACCGTGAAATGTTTATCAGTCATCCGGCACAGGTTATGTGTTATCGGCTTGTAAGTGAAACGCCGGGGGCTATAAATTTGGATATCATGATGAATCGCATTAGCATTTCGGACGCTGTAGCGATGGATGACCGGAGGCCCGGACGCCGTGTTAGCGGTGGAGGCTGGCCGGCACCGAGCGCAGATTTTATTCGCACTGTGAATGACAATACATTTCTAATGCGCGGTCATGATTCGCAAGTGGAATTCGCAGCAGCGGTAAGAGTGGTGTGTGATGGCGAGCTACTCAATCCTGTTTCACAGCTGCTTACACGAAAATGCAGCGAAGTCAAAATGTATCTTGCGTCGTCAACCTCTAATCGCTCGCAGGATCCTGTCCAGCAGGTACTCAAGCTCCTGGATGAAGCGGAAAAGAAGGGTTACGAGGCTTTATTGAAGGAACATGTGGAAGATTTCCACAGCTTCATGAGCCGATGCACCTTAGATTTGGGACCATCGCCTATGATGCCAACCGATGCCAGGATCTCAGCAGTCAAGGCCGGAGCCGACGACCCTGCATTAGCGGCGCTATATTTCCAGTTTGGCCGTTATCTTATAGTCTCAGGCGGGCGCGAGGGAAGCTCGGCACTGAATTTACAGGGTATATGGAATGCCGAGTTTACACCGATGTGGGACAGTAAATACACGATTAACATTAATTTGCAGATGAATTACTGGCCTGTAGAGCCCTGCAACATTTCTGAGCTTCATATGCCTGTTATGGACCTATTGGAGAAAATGTGGGATAAGGGCAGGCAAACAGCTCGCGTCATGTATGGCATGCGAGGTATGGTCTGTCATCACAATACAGACTACTATGGCGACTGTGCACCGCAGGATTGGTATATGGCAGCCATGCCTTGGGTGACTGGCGGAGCCTGGCTTGGTATGCATGTATGGGAGCATTACCTATTCACCAGGGATCTGAATATCCTGCGTAGGATGTATCCCATATTGCTTGATATGGCTGTGTTTTATGCGGATTTTCTGATTGAAGTGGACGGAAAGCTTGTAACATGTCCCTCTGTGTCGCCTGAGAACCGGTACATATTACCGGATGGTTATGATACTCCTATTTGTGTCGGCCCTGCTATGGACAACCAGCTACTGCGCGAGTTCTTCGGTGCATGCATTGAAATACAAAGGCTTTTGGGAGTTGACCAGGAGCTGTCTCCAAAATTTGCAGATATTGTTTCCAAGCTGCCCGAGGATAAAATCGGATCAAAGGGACAGTTGCTCGAATGGGACCAGGAATACCCTGAGCTCACACCGGGCATGGGGCATATCTCACATCTGTATGCCTGTTACCCAGGAAGTAGTATTAACTGGCGGGACACTCCTGAGTTGATGAAGGCTGTCAGCAAGTCACTGGAGCTTCGTGTAGAACATGGTGCTGCTAAGGGCTGCTGGCCGCTAGCGTGGAACATCAATGTCAATGCCCGGCTGCTGGACGGAGAGAGGACAGATGATAGTATTAGAAGGATGATCACAGATTCCTCTGTACGAAACTTTTTAAATGCTAAGCAGAGTGTTTTCCAGATAGACGGCAACCTGGGAGCTACCGCTGGCATAGCGGAATGTCTTCTGCAAAGCCATATTGCATTGCATTTTCTACCGGCATTGCCCCATTCATGGAGTGAGGGCAGCGTATCAGGCCTGCGTGCACGGGGAGCGCATGAAGTTGATATGAAGTGGAAGGGTGGGAAGCTGATCCAGGCTGTTATCCGGCCACAGTTCAGTGGATCTGTCGAGGTAGTTGGTGATATATTAGCGGTTAGCTGTGAAGACCGGTCGGTACCTGTCAAAAAAAGTGCAGTTGGGTTTGCTTTTCTCGCCGAGGGCGGTAAGTCATATACACTCACGCCCTGTACATAGGGTTTTCAATTGAGCCATATGTAATACTGGTTGTCAAAAGTGTTTGACATAAACACAGGGCAGTTGTATAATATCTTCATATTATTAGAAGAAAGGTGGTGAGAGGTTTGAAAATATCTGCTTTTTATAGCAACGGAAACGTCTATATGAATTGCGAATGTGTTAGCGGTTTCGCATTTAATTATGCCGTGTCAAGGCAGGAGTCTGCCAATTTACCCGTTATTTGCGCGTATTTTGCTAATTTACGGGATAATTGTGCCCATTTTTACCGTAATGAATGCCTCTTGCCGCACATAAGCGCTGCCTGATTACAGGCTTGATCATGTGTTGATGGCCCAGGTGTTCAAACGGATACCTGGGTATTTTTATGACAAAATTTAAACATTAAGGAGCAAGAAACATCATGATTAAGTATGCAAAGACGGCACATATGGCCTGTCTTGAAAAAACAAACGGCGGGGTGATCTACCTCATGCCGGATATATTTATCAAAATATGCACGCTGATTCCCCTTGTTTTCCTCTGGAAGGTTGTAATGTCATCCGGAGTAGACGTAGGGATGAGTATGCAGCAAATGCTTTCCTATACCTACGTCAGCGCCCTTCTTTCGGATATGATGGTTGTTATAACCGCTGCTTCCGGATGGCTCAGCGAGGGAGTTTTAATGAGGCTATACGGTCGCCCACTGTCGGTTCTGGGGCAGCTTGTCGCGCAGACAGTTGGAGGTTGGTTGCCCAAGCTGCTTCTGTTCTCGCTGCCAATGGCTATCATATCTCCCTTTATTGGAGTAAGCCTTAAGCCGGCGTCACCATGGTTCTTCATCAGCCTTTTGCTTTGCATCTCACTGGGCTTTGCCATTGATGTGCTTTTTGACTGTCTATCAATAAAAATGAGGAACATGAGCTGGTTAATAAGTCGTATAAGAGCTGCGATTATTGCTCTGCTATCCGGGACAGTTATACCAATCCGACTATTACCGCTGGGATTGGGCGAAGCAATGAAATACCAGCCCTTTGCCAGCCTTGGCGGTGCACCGCTGTCAATATTTGTCGGCGCCGCAGAAGCTGCAAGCGTATTATGGGTGCAAATCATATGGAATCTCATCCTATGGCCTGTTGCCTTGCTTGTATTTAAAAAATCACAGGAGGGGATGGTTAGTTATGGGGGTTAAATTGGCCTCAAAGCTTAAAAGAATGTTAGGCCTATTTGCAATATCAGCAAAGATGGATTTAGTCTGGCTGCTGAGGGATACAAAATTCGCCATAGCAGCTATAGCAGCCGATGCAATATCCAATCTTTCCGTCGTGTCGAGCGTTTATCTGATTGCTCTGCGCTTTGGCGGCATAGGCGGGTTAAGCGTGGATGAGGTTCTGTTTATGATGGCCTACTCCACCATAACAACTGGCTTATTCATTCTGTTCGGATCAGCTAACAACATTCACATAAGCCGCATCATTGGGCGCGGGCAGCTGGAACACTTATTCATGCAGCCGCTCTCACTCAAAGCACAGCTGCTCACATGTGGGTTTGCACCCTTTACGGGAAGCGGCAACTTTATCATAGGCTGCATTCTGATGGTTATATCCATAAATCGGCTGAATATAGAGTTTTCGTTTTGGTGGATAGCCTCACTAATTATTTACGTACTTACGACTATGGTAATCATTGTAGCGCGTGCATACCTGGTATCAAGCGCCGCATTTTATGCTCCGGTAGCTGCCGAAGAGATTACCTCTACAGCAATTGACGGAACCTGGCAATTGAGCACCTTCCCCTTATCAGGAATGCCCAGTTTCATTCAGCTGTCGCTGATTACGATTTTACCAGAAGGCTTCATGGCATGGTTTCCTTCCCTTTGCTTGCTTGGGAAGCCGCCCTTGAATCTTAGCGAATATTATCCGCTTGCCTATGCCTTGATTTTATCATTGCTAGCAAGCTACATTTTTAGGAAAGGACTGAACTATTATGTTAGAAAAGGCTCAAACAGATATGTACCATACGGATTTCGCCGTTAGCCTAAACAATGTGACAAAAACCTTCACGCAATGGCAGCGTGACAACACGGGTAGGGGACTTATAAGAAATCTCATAAAGCCCGAAAAACAAACTATTACAGCTCTCGATGACGTCAGCTTTAATGTCCGGAAGGGCGAAATCGTAGCCTATGCCGGGCCAAATGGCGCAGGTAAAAGCACGACTATGAAGCTGATTGGCGGGATGCTGCTGCCAAATAGCGGAGATATATCGGTTCTATCTCTGTCACCTCAAAGGCAGCGAAGAAAACTAATGCAGCATCTGGGAATTTTGTTCGGCAATCGCACGGAATTATGGTGGGATCATCCAATAATTCAAAGCTTCGAATGGAAGAAGGTTGTATGGGGAATATCTGACGAGCTGTACAAGGAAAATCTTGCAATGGTCACTGAGCTTCTGGACATAGGGAATTTGCTTAAAACCTTCGCCCGTGAGCTTAGCCTTGGCCAACGCATGAAAGCCGATCTTGCTATGATGCTGCTGCACAGCCCGCAGGTCATCATACTGGACGAACCAACGCTTGGACTTGATGTTGTGGCAAAAAGGCAGATGATTGACTTCCTTAAAAGGATTAACAGGGAAAATGGTGTGACCATCATCGTAACAAGCCATGACATGGACGACCTGGAGGAAATGGCAGAGCGGATATTTATGATTTCGGCAGGGAAACTGGCTTTTGACGGAAGCTTTAATGATCTGCGCTCCATCACGGGCAATCTGACGAGAGTGGTTGTAACGATGGAGAAGGACTTTGTGCCTAAGGTAGAGGGTGGTAGTCTTCTTTCGTCAAGTAACGGTGTATTTGAGTATGATGTTGACCTTCACAAAATTCCTGTAAGGGAGCTCTTGAGTCAGCTATCCACGGCTACGGGTGTTCAGGATGTTGAAATAAGAAAGGCTCCGATCGAGCAGGTGATTGCACAGCTGTATAAGGACTGGAATTCCGGCAAGAATTGAGGCATGGGGATACAGATCTCTGCAGCCAGATCGTCTCAAACAGTCTGCCGGCAATCAGTATCCCCATGCCTGTTCTGCATAAAAGGCTGTAAATAAAGCAGCAGGCTATGAGCTTAGACTCATAGCCTGCTGCTTGTATTAACAACGCCACAGCCTCAACTCACATCTTGTGAGTGAAGGTATGATTTGCTTACTTCTTCAATCTTTCTTCCAGAGCGTCAAGCTGCGCAAACAATTCCTTAGGCATCTCTTCGCCGTAGTTTGCGTAGTGCTCTCTAATGGATTCTACCTCGCGGAGCCATTCTTCATTATTGACTTTGAGCAGCTCAGCCATATCTGCTTCGCTTACGTCCAGACCTTCTGTATCAATTGCATCCTCTGTAGGCATATATCCAATCGGCGTCTTAACTGCTTTACCTTCGCCTGAAACTCTCTCAACAATCCATTTAAGAACACGGCTGTTCTCGCCGAAGCCGGGCCATAACCATTTTCCGTTTTCATCCTTGCGGAACCAGTTAACATAGTAAATCCTCGGCAGCTTGTCAGGAGAGGACTTTGTACCAATATCAAGCCAATGCTGCAGATAATCGGCAACATGATAGCCCATGAACGGAAGCATTGCGAAGGGGTCACGACGAACCTTACCGATGTTCTTGTCAATTGTAGCTGCGGTAATTTCGGAGCCCATGATTGAACCCATGAACACGCCGTGGTTCCAGTCGAAGCTCTCGTGTACCAGAGGAATCGTAGTTGGACGGCGTCCGCCTACCAGGAATGCCGAGATCGGCACACCCTTGGGATCTTCCCACTCGGGAGCAATTACAGGGCACTGGCTTGCCGGTGCTGTAAAGCGTGCATTTGGATGAGCAGCCAGCTCCTTGGAGTCGGGAGTCCAGTCGTTGCCCTTCCAGTCAATTAGATGATCCGGCGCCGGTGTTCCAATGCCTTCCCACCAAACATCGCCGTCATCCGTTAATGCGACGTTTGTGAAGATTGTATTCTTTTCACAGCTGAGCATAGCATTCTTATTGGATTCCATGGATGTGCCGGGAGCGACGCCAAAGAAGCCTGCTTCAGGGTTAATGGCGTAGAGACGTCCGTCGTCTCCAAATTTCATCCATGCAATATCGTCTCCGACAGTTTCAACCTTCCAGCCGGGAATTGTCGGTATGAGCATTGCCAGATTAGTCTTTCCGCAGGCGCTTGGGAAAGCACCTGTGATAAACTTGGTGTTGCCCCTGGGATCAGTAAGGCGTAAAATGAGCATGTGCTCTGCCATCCAGCCCTCATCGCGGGCTTGGACAGATGCGATACGCAGGGCAAAGCATTTTTTCCCAAGCAACGCGTTTCCGCCGTATCCTGAGCCATAAGACCAAATCATTCTCTCTTCAGGGAAATGGCTGATATATTTCTTTTCAATTGGGGCACAGGGCCAGGGTACATCCTTCTCGCCCGGAGCCAATGGAGCACCGACCGAGTGCAGACATGGTACGAATTCACCATCGCCCAGTGCATCAAGAACGGCTTTACCCATACGGGTCATTATGCGCATGTTCACCACAACATAGATGCTGTCTGTCAACTCGACACCAATCTTTGATATGGGAGAACCGATTGGTCCCATAGAAAATGGGATTACATACATGGTTCTGCCCTTCATGCAGCCATTGTATAATTCTTTCATAGTGGCCTTCAGTTCATCGGGGTCAACCCAATTGTTTGTCGGGCCTGCATCTTCTTTCCTTTTGGAAGCGATAAAGGTTCTATTCTCAACACGTGCCACGTCAGATGGATCACTTCTGAAAAGGTAGCACCCGGGACGCTTCTTTTGGTTTAAACGTGTAGCCATTCCACTGTCGACCGTTTCCTGCAACAGGCGTTCATTTTCTTCCTGGGAACCGTCGCACCAGTAAATATTGTCGGGCTTGCACATGTCGGCCATTTCTTTAACCCAGGCTTGTAGCTTTTTGTTAGTGGTCATTAAATAATCTCCTTTCGACATATCGTTTATTATTGTAAAACTATCCTCATATTCCTGCCTTCACAAGAGAGTTTTTGCCAGTTGCTGCAGTTATATGTGATTATGCCTTGTGCTTGATGAATTGTCTTATGCACTACGTTAATTTTTTCACCAATTTCCTAATATTTTACCATATTACTATGAAACATTCAATATAAAATTATTCAAAACGCAAGCTTTCATTCTTTGCTTTTTGCATTAGGCATTGCTTTTTTGCAACTTTTCGATCGGCACCCTTCATTTTACGGTTAATATGGCCTAATTTTAAATCCTTATGCCTTAATTCTATTTGTCCAACATATAATATATTGGAGGCTAGGGGCTAGTAGCATGTAGCAAAGAGCCAGGAGCTAAGAGTAAAGAGTCAAGGGTAAAGAGTAAAGAGTAAAGAGGCGAGAGGTTGAGGGTCGGAGGATGGAATAAAAAGTTGTTTCGGGAGGTTCTTATGAATTCAACAGATTCAAAATCAGCATTTAAGAGAAATTTTTTTATATTTACAAATGAGGACACCGGATTTGAAGCGGGTCAAAAACCATCGGGGCATGTGAAGGTTGAGGTTCGAGGAACTAGAGGCAAGCTTCATGCTGTTGCCCAAAATCTGAGGCCGGGAAATGGTAGATTTGACTATATACT
>JAAYBT010000005.1 GCA_012730015.1 Clostridiaceae bacterium | reverse complement strand
CTCCAATGGGCGCTCCGTCGATATATCCTTCTGCATTAATATCTCTGCTCCATGCGGCGGAGGGTATTATAGTCGGCTCAACTTCAACAGAAAATACCCCTCGAAGGAAGAAGAATGCAAGGGCTAAAATAGCTGCGGCAGATAAGAAAATGGCAATTTTAGCTATTAATCGCGGTCCTTTTGATTTATTCGATGATTTTGCAGAAGCTTTCATAGGCGGTCTCCTCACTGACAAAAATTCCTTATGATTGGAACTCCCCACTGCTACAAAATACCACACTTATCCGCTTTTTACAATTACCATTGCTACCGAATTTACGCTCACATAAAGAGTAAAATTTCCATTAAGATAACATAAAAAGCAAGTAAACTATAGCAACGATAAAAAAAACTATGCAAGAGAGCAAATTAACATTATAATAGTACACAGTTTGTTCTAGACAATTCCGACATCAGAACATTTGGGCGATGCGTCAGTATAATATAATTTTTCAAGCAAAAGAGGTATTCCGGATGACAGATACTGTAAGAACAGCGGATGAGCTTATTTCACCACTCAAAGAGAATAAAATGGGTACGATGCATGTGAGCAGGCTGCTAATTACAATGTCCATACCCATTATGATATCCATGTTTGTTCAGGCATTGTACAACATCGTTGACAGTATGTTTGTATCCCAGCTGGGAGAGAATGCCCTAACAGCCTTATCTCTGGCTTTCCCCGCACAAAACCTGATGATAGCTGTAGGCTCCGGAACAGGTGTTGGCATTAATGCTCTTTTATCAAGAAGCCTGGGTGAGAAAAACACGGAAAGGGCTAATAAAACAGCGATTAACGGAATATTTCTGGCATTATTAACTGCAATCGCCTTTGCGCTTTTGGGCTACTTCCTTGTGCCAGTCTTTTTCAGAACACAGACAGATATCCCGGAAATACTGGAATACGGTGTCGATTACCTTAGCATCTGCACAAAATTCTCCTTTGGGCTTATTGGACAAATGACATTTGAACGACTGCTTCAGGCTACGGGTAAAACATTCTACTCCATGATATCGCAGGCCTTCGGCGCTATCGTGAATATTATACTGGATCCAATCATGATATTCGGTTATTTTGGCTTCCCCAGAATGGAAGTAACCGGCGCAGCTCTTGCGACTGTCATTGGCCAAACTCTTGCCATGACCCTTGGAATTATTCTAAACTTAAAAGTTAATAAAGAAATTAACTTCAAGTTCAGGGGATTTCGCCCCAGCGGAGAAATTATCTCAAAGATATATGCCGTGGGTATTCCAACCGCTATCATGATATCTATAGGCTCTGTAATGACCTATAGCCTTAATAGGATCCTGCTGACGTATACGGCTACTGCAGCTGCGGTATTCGGCGTTTACTTCAGGCTGCAGGGTATTGTTTTTATGCCCATTTTTGGGCTGAACAACGGAATGATACCAATTGTTTCTTACAACTATGGTGCTGGCAATAAAAAAAGAATGCTTAAGACTATCAAGCTAAGTATGACATATGCTACCTCAATTATGGCAATAGGATTTGCCATATTCCAGCTTTTTCCGGTACAATTACTGTCTTTGTTCAATGCAACACCGGATATGATTGAAATAGGTATCTCAGCATTCAAAATTATAAGCATCAGCTTCTTATTTGCCGGCTTCTGCATTATATCAGGGTCCGTTTTCCAGGCATTGGGAAGCGGTATCCCAAGTATGATAACCTCTACCTCAAGACAATTACTGGCACTTATACCTCTTGCTCTGCTATTATCAAGAATCGGCGGACTAAACGCAATATGGTGGGCCTTCCCGCTATCGGAGATAGTTGCTGTTGCCCTTACGATTATTTTTCTAAAGCATTTTTATAGTAGCAGAATTAAGCCATTGGGCTAATGTCTTGCTCTTTCGTTTCATCAAGATATTTCCCCATAATCCTGGCTGCACATCGAGCTAATTCAGCACCTGGGCGTTTTTCAATCCCATCAGGATCAAGACCATTGATTGGTTCATCCAATATAAGAATATCTGGGCTTTGCAGCAGTGAGAAGTAATCGATACATTAAAGCCTATTGTCGAGTGCTTACATGGTGGGCGAGAGGCTGACTTTCATCCTATATACCCGCCATATTTACAACCTCATGTCCGTGCGTTTTATTGGATTTTGTCTTGATTCGTAGACTCATCCCATTTCGGATGCCTAATATGATTCGTGTTCCTCGGGCTTGAACTTTGCTCATCACGCTTCCTTTGGATTCCACTTCACGAGTTTGGTAATATTTCGGACGATCTTGATATTTCTTCAGTTTTCGGGTAAAATAAAATTATACCTTAGTTTGAACGGAGTGATAAAGTGTATATTCAAAGACATTTAGAGTCTATTATTTTAAAGGCAAGCCAGACATTTCCCGTAGTTATGGTGACCGGGCCACGTCAGGTTGGCAAAACAACAATGTTGGAAAGGCTGGCAATGGAAAATCGGGCATATGTCTCGCTGGATTCACCGATGAACAGAGAGTTAGCCAAAACGGATCCCGAGCTTTTTTTGCAGCGCTATCAGCCTCCTGTGCTAATCGATGAATTTCAGTACGCGAAAGAATTATTGCCTTTTATTAAAATGCATGTGGATCGGAATAAGAACAACGGCGATTTCTGGCTTACGGGCTCACAGATGTTTCATATGATGGAGGAGGTCAGCGAAAGTCTTGCCGGACGTGTAGCAATTATTCCCATGCAGGGACTTTCCAACTGTGAGATTACGGGATCTCCTGGAAGTGTGTTTAATGTCAATCCGGCGGACTGGTTAGCTAGGCTGAAAACCACTTCTGCCCAAGATTTAAAAGCTGTGTATAACCGAATATTTATCGGATCGATGCCTCGTTTTTATCAAAATGTCGATGTGGATCGAGAGCTGTATTACAGCTCTTATGTGGACACATACCTGCAAAGGGATATTCGGGATCTGACTCAGGTCGCCGATGAACTGGCTTTTTTTCGCTTTATGACATCCTGTGCCGCCAGGACCGGACAACAAGTATCCTATGCCGAACTGGCGCGTGATGCCGGGGTTTCTCAGCCTACCGCTAAGCAATGGCTTTCAATACTCAGAACCTCGGGAATTGTACTTCTTGTCGAACCATATTTCAACAATATGCTCAAACGTATTGTGAAGTCACCAAAGATGTATTTTATGGATACAGGACTGGCGGCTTATCTAACTAGGTGGAATGCACCTGAGACATTGGAAGTCTCAGCAATGAGCGGCGCATTTTTTGAGACCTATGCTATAAGCGAGATTATTAAAAGCTATTACAATGCGGGAAAACGCGCACCTATTTTCTATTACAGGGATACCGATCAGAAAGAAATCGATTTAATTATCGAGCAGAACGATACTCTCCATCCCTTTGAGATTAAAAAGTCTGCGGCGCCGGGCGTAGATTCCATTAAGCATTTTTCGGTTCTGGAAAAAACTAGGAAAATAATCGGGCACGGCGGCGTCATTTGCATGACCGACAACGTGTATCCCATAGACAGAAACAACTCGTATATACCGGTTTGGATTATCTAAATGTGTGTAAATATGCATTAGCGTGCTTAACATTATTTTAGCGGTAATAATAAATGAATACAAGCACAAATCGGGAGTTATTAATAAAGAAAGGAAACTACTATTTATGAAGAAAATCATTTCCGCAACTTCTCTCACTCTTGTTATAAGCCTTTTGATGCTCACAGGCTGCGGACAAAAGAGCGATAACATAACCTTTACTGCTACAATTGAAAGTATCCATGATAAGAGCATTATGGTAACAACTACTGACGAGATAGGCTTCGATAAGGCCAGCGTTGGCTTTGATAAAGAGCTTGAAATTCCATTTGATCTAATTGTCGGGCAAAGAGTCGAAATCGAAGCCCTGCCGCAAGTTAGAGAAAGCTATCCCGTGCAGATTACGGCGGTGAGAATAAGCTTAAAAGAAGAGGCCACGAAGGATGAAGGCTCGAAGGATGAAAAGCTTAACGAGAGTTCAAATGAGGAAAGTCAGAAAGCCGAGTACAGAAAGATAAGTCCCTCACAGGCTATTGAGATGATGGATGAGGATTCCATTATTCTTGATGTGCGCACCCAATCTGAGTTTGACGAGGGGCATATCCCAAATGCCGTGCTGCTGCCCGGTGATGAAATAGCGCAAAGAGCCGATGAAGTGCTGCCGGACAAGGATCAGACTATCCTCGTCTACTGCCGGAGCGGCCGTCGCAGCGCGCTGGCGGCAAAGGAGCTGGTTGAGCTGGGCTACACTAATGTCTATGATTTCGGCGGCATCCTCGATTGGCCGGGCGACTTGGTAAAGTAAATGAATAATGCTGAGCCATCAATTATTCAGGTACCGGCGACCTTGTCGGTACCTTAGCTGAACAAACCCATCCAATTAAGCACGATATGCTTCACATATAGCATTCTCGAAGCATATCCGGCTGTAATTAAGTGGGGCTCGCGCTCCATAAATTCTCAGGATACATGAAACCAAATAAGCGACCAGCCCGGTATTCTGACTAATAGCTGCTAGTTAGATGGCTTAAATCTCTTGAGCCTTAGAGCATTCGTCAGTACAGATACTGAGCTGAAGGCCATGGCTCCTGCTGCAATCATGGGATTTAGAAGCGGTCCGCCAAACAAGTAAAGCAGACCCGCAGCTATCGGTATTCCTGCCGTATTATAACCAAAAGCCCAGAACAGATTCTGCTTAATGTTTCTAATAGTCTGCTTGCTTAGCTGTATAGCCGCAGGTACATCCATAAGGTCACTTCTCATTAACACAATATCCGCCGATTCCATTGCAACATCCGTCCCCGATCCGATTGCTATGCCTATGTCCGCCTGTACTAAGGCCGGTGCATCATTGATGCCGTCTCCGACCATAGCAACCTTCTTTCCTTCGGCCTGAAGCTTCTTCACCTCATCAGCCTTATCCTGAGGCAGAACCTCCGCCAAAACTCTGTCAATCCCTGCCTGCCTGGCAATAGCCTGCGCAGTTCTACTGTTGTCACCCGTGATCATTACCGTCTCTATGCCCATATCGTGCAGCACCTCAATAGCCCTCTTGCTGCTTGCCTTCATAACATCGGCTACCGCTATAATGCCGGCGAGCTGCCCATCTATAGCAACGTACATGGGGGTTTTACCCTCTTCCGCCAGCCTGTCTGATTCACTTTGAAGAGTTATATCTATTTTCCTCTCAACCATTAGCTTTTCATTTCCCAGGAGCAATTTTCTGTTCTGTATCGCAGCCTCTATCCCCTGCCCCGGTATTGCTTCAAAGCTGTCAGTCTTTAGCAGCTCCACAGCCTTATCATTAGCTTCATTCACAATTGCCTCGCCTAGCGGATGCTCAGAGCCCCTCTCCGCGGAAGCCGATAGCTGCAAGAGCTCTGTCTCGCTGATTATACCGGTCGTGACTGTGTCCGTCACCTCCGGTTTACCCTCTGTGATTGTTCCTGTTTTATCAAACACAATTGTCTCTATCTTGTGAGCGGCTTCAAGGACGTCTCCACCCTTTATCAATACACCATGCTCGGCACCCTTTCCCGTGCCTACTATAATAGCGGTCGGCGTTGCCAGTCCCAGTGCGCAGGGGCATGCAATAACAAGAACAGAAATGAATATAGTTAGTGAAAATACCAGGGACATGCCGGATATGTACCAGGCTGCCGCTGCCAGAATTGCTATGGCAATTACAACAGGCACAAAGTAACCCGATATAATATCAGCCATCTTGGCTATTGGTGCTTTGGAGCCCTGGGCATCCTCCACAAGCTTAATTATCTGCGCAAGAACAGTGTCCTTTCCGACCTTCGTTGCTACAAAGCGTATCGATCCGTTCTTATTTATGCTGGCGCCGACCAACTTGCTGCCCGGATTTTTTTCTACAGGAATACTCTCCCCGGTGAGCATGGACTCATCCACAGACGTTCTGCCCTCAACCACCTCACCATCCACAGGTATCCTCTCTCCAGGCTTCACCACAAGCATATCCCCAACCTTAACCTCATCAATCGGTATCAGCATTTCCTTTCCATCACGTATAACCGTTGCTGTTTTGGGAGTCAGTCCCATCAGCTT
>JAAYBT010000060.1 GCA_012730015.1 Clostridiaceae bacterium | reverse complement strand
TTTGGGCTGAACTACGATCCGTCACATCTTCGCTTCCAGCTGATTGATTATATTGCACCGATAGCTGAATTCAAGGACAGGATTTTTCATGTCCACGCAAAGGATTCAGAGGTATTTGATGATAAGCTGGCGGAGTACGGTGTTTTCAACAAGCAGCTTGACTCGCAGGGCACCGGATACTGGCAGTTCCGCATGCCGGGAATGGGCCAGGTCGACTTTGGGGCCTTTGTTAAGGCGCTTAGGGATATTGGCTACGATGACGTGTTGAGCATAGAGCATGAGGACCCAATGTATGAGGGCAGCGAAGAAAAGGTTAAAGAAGGGCTTCTATTGGGTAGAAGCCATCTTGAGAAATTCATCTAGGCTATATATCAGCAGGGAATACAAAGGGCAGTGCCTTGGGAAATATCCGGAACACTGCTTTGTCGGATAGTATTAACTCGCCGTCGAAGTTTAGAGGGATGGAATTATCCAAAGTGATTTCAATATTTTTCCCACGGCACATATGAACCCCTCTTATGGTTCCATGGAGGCCTTTTATATACTTGGGGAATAATCTAAACATTTTCAGCCTTGACATTGTTTCCACATAGCAGATGTCGAACAGGCCGTCGTCTATCTGTGCATCCGGCAGCGCATATACACCGCCGCCGTAATACTTGCCAATACCAATGGCAACCAGAAGGTTTTTGCCCGATATTTCCTCATTGTCTATTTTCAATACCATATGGTGGTTTTTGCGAATGATGATTGTTATTATAATTCCCAACAGGTAAGCCATGCTGCCGGATACAAGGGGCAGCTTCTTGAAACGTCGAGCCTGATACACTACTTCCGCATCAAAGCCAAGGGATGTAATATTTACAAAGTACCTGTCATTGACCATGGCATAGTCGATTAAGTGCTCGCTGCCTTCAATCGTTGACTGGATTATGTTGTCGGGGATGTCCTTGCCTACTATGCTTCGGATGAAATCATTGCCTGAGCCGCAGGGAATGGCGGCGAGACTACTTTCGCTTCCGGCCATACCGTTTAGCACCTCGTTAAGTGTTCCGTCGCCGCCCACGGAATAGATCCTGAGCTTTTGTGAACAATGGGCCTTTGCAATCTCGGTGGCATGGCCCGGATACTCCGTAATTGCTATTTCATAGCGGTAACCGTGGCTTTCACAGTATTCCTTAATTTCCGGTATGCGTTTTAAGGTCTTTCCTTTTCCGGCGGCCGGATTGATTATAAATAGATGCTTCATTTTGTCCCATCCCATAATAGTTTTAATGCTCTAATTATATCATATTATGTTTACATGAACAGTGGTAGAAGTCGAATTCTCATTTTTCATTCCTTTAGCAGGCTAAAGCAGGATTTATTTAAGAAATGGCGAATATATTTAGTTGAGGTGGGAAAAATGCTGATAGATACAAGTGTCACTATCGCATATAAATGTACATCCTGTGGAAGCTTTGCTTTTTTCAATGCTTCACTGTTTACACTATTATATAAGAAAAACTATAGTCTATCGTGCCACTGTAAAAAATCATCGATATCAGTGAGGCAGGAGGGGGAGAATAGCTTTTTTGTGAGGATTCCCTGTATCGGATGTGATCATGAGCATGTCTATATGATTTCCGGAAGGAGTATTCTGTTAGGGAAGCCACTGTCCATCAGCTGCCCCGAAACCGGAATGCAAATATTTTTTATTGGAACTGATGAGGCGGTTCAGAAAAAGGTGGATAGCGTCGAGGAAGAGTTGGACAATCTTATCGATACGTACGGGTATGAGAGCTACTTTGAGAATACACGGGTGATGTTTGATACACTGAATCGCATACATGATATTGCCCTAAGTAAAAATCTATACTGTGAGTGTGATAGTACTGATATAGGGCTTGTTTTGTTACCGGACTGCATACTGCTGCACTGTGCCAAATGCGGCAGTAGAAAGATAATACCGGCAGCAAAAAACAAGGACCTGAAGGATATTTTGGCGATAAGCCATATAATGATTGGTACAGATGTTTATTTTGAGCCGAAAGAGCCTATTCAAGGGTAATAAGATTGACAATGGTATATTTTGAGTGTTATAATGTTTGCGTAATATTAGATTCATTCTATTGTTTAGATTTTCCCATTTAGACTTAGGAAGTTTCATATGATTGCCGTGCAGAGATGACCGACTTATGTTTTACTTACTTCGGCAGGATTCTGTGAATTATTCTGAAAGATTGTGACATCCAAGCGTTTAAAGGAGTTATAAGTGAATTTCTAAGGACATATTCGATAAGAGCAAATTTCAATAGGAGCAAATTTCAATAGGTGGTGGATTATGGAAGAGGTAAATCTTGCTGTAAAATCGCTTGAGGATTTACAGTACATAGCAAAAATGATGGGCATTAGAGGTGTTAGCAAAAGCACCAAGGAAGAGCTGATTGAGAAAATTCATGAGGCCGGCCGTGCCGGGGCTGAGAAAGGTACAGCTGAGAAAGCTTCATCTGCGGCTAAGGAAGAGCCCGTGGCAAAAGCTGTATCGGCTGAAAAGGAAGAAGAGCCGGTTAAGGCGAGAAGAGGAAGAAAACCTAAAATGGCAACCCGGGAGGACTCGGCTGATGCTGCAGATAGTTCTACTGAAGTCATAAAGGGAGTTAAAAAGAGAGGAAGGCCAAGGAAGGTTGCGGCTGATGCAAAGACAGCGGAGTCAGAAGCTGCTGATGCAGTGGGAGTGGAAGCTGATGAAACAGCTCAAATAGACGATGCAGCAAAAAAGGCTGCAACAAGGGCAAGGGCAGCGGCTAAATCAAAGGCAGACGCTAAATCAAAGACAGAGGTAGCCGCTCAGGGCGAATCTGATGAGAAGCCTGTCGAATTGAGAAAGTCAAAAAGGGGTAGACCCAAAAAGGTCGTGGAAGAGGAAAAGGCAGGCGATGTAGTTGCTGATGCTGGTGAGAAACTGACTAAAGCCGCTAAGCCGGAAGTCAGGCCCTTAAAAGAAAAGGCGACCGAAGAGAAGCCGGCCGGAGAAAAGCTCTCAGCGGCAAAGCCTACCGGGGATAAGTCAACCGATGATAAGTCTATAGAGGAGAAAAGCTCCGAAATCGAGTTGTCTGAAGAGACACCTGTTGAGGAAAAAGCATCAGTAGATAGTACTAAGGATTCTGAGAATGCAGAGACTTCAAGCAGGACAAAGGTGGCTGAGGGCGACAGAGGAAATACTACAGTACATGATAGACCCCATAGCGGCTACAAGACAAGGCTTGGTAGGACCGGTTCAAATCAATGGCACAGGGGCGATCGTACGACCGCCAGCGAGATTACTGTTCAGGTCAGACCGGACGGAGATCCACAGCCCGTATTGGACAATGGCGGAAGCGAGGGTATTAGGCTTGACTATGGAAGAGATGAGGCCTTCAGAGCCGATGACGAGTCCAGAGTAGATGATAGACCTTCTTACAGGTCCTACGATCAGCAAAGAAGAGAGAGTAACAATACGCAGGGCAGGCAGATTCAGACCAACGGGACCGAAAAGATTGAAAGCGATGATCCCGTCGAAGGAGTGCTTGAGGTACTGCCTGATGGATACGGCTTTCTCAGAAGCGACAACTTTCTTTCGGGAAATAAGGATGTTTACGTGTCCCCGTCTCAAATTAGAAGGTTCGGCTTAAAAACAGGAGATAAGGTAAAGGGGAAGGGCAGAATACCCAAGGAGGGCGAGAAGTTCCAGGCCCTGCTCTATGTACAGACAGTTAATGGAGACACCCCTGATGTCGCCTCAAAACGAGTCAATTTCGAATACCTCACTCCCATATTCCCCAATCAGCGTATCACGCTTGAGACAACTCCCAAGGAGCTTTCAACCAGGCTTATCGATTTGATTGCACCTATTGGGAAAGGGCAAAGAGGAATGATTGTTTCTCCGCCCAAGGCAGGAAAGACGATTTTACTCAAGAAAATCGCCAATGCAATTACCAAGAACTGTCCGGAGATTGAATTGATTGTTCTTTTGATTGATGAACGTCCTGAGGAAGTAACGGACATGCAGCGTTCAATTGATGGCGAAATTATATATTCCACATTTGATAAGGTTCCGGAGCATCATATTAAGGTTGCTGAAATGGTACTGGAAAGAGCTCAGAGGCTTGTTGAGCACAAGAAGGATGTTGTTATCCTATTGGACAGTATTACGAGGCTGGCCAGGGCATACAACCTGACTATTCCTCCAACGGGCAGAACACTTTCGGGAGGCTTGGATCCCGGTGCGCTCCATGCGCCGAAGAGGTTCTTCGGATCTGCTCGTAACATAGAGTTCGGCGGCAGCATGACGATTATTGCAACAGCCCTGATCGAGACAGGCAGCCGTATGGACGATGTAATTTTCGAGGAATTTAAGGGCACCGGCAATATGGAAATACACCTTGATAGGAAGATGTCTGAAAAGCGTATATTCCCTGCTATTGACATCAATAAGTCCGGCACCAGGAGAGAGGATTTGCTTCTTAATCAAAGGGAAATGGAAAGCATATGGGCGATTAGGAAAGCAATGAGCAACATGGGAACCTCGGATGTGACGGAGATGATACTCAATAAGCTTACTCAGACCAAGACCAATGATGATTTTGTCAACAGCATAAACAAGGCCTTTATTGATAAATAAGGCTAATGAATAGGACGATGGCAATCAAATAGGACTTGATTAAGATGCTAAATTGTGTTAGAATATTTTTTGCCTTATTGCGTGAGCAAAATGGCGTAATTTATTAATAGCCATTTGCGAAGCATATCCGGCTAGAATCGAAGGGACTTGACGCCCGGAAGATTCGCATTTATGTAGGGCAGGGCGAAGGAAGGTGAATTGACGATGAAGGATAATATCCATCCAAAGTATGGTGAGGCAGTTGTGAAGTGCGCTTGCGGAGAGACATTTACTACAGGCTCTACGAAGCCTAATCTGAATGTTGAAATATGCTCCAAATGTCATCCGTTCTTTACCGGTAAGCAGAAGCTTGTCGATACGGGCGGACGTGTGGAAAAATTCAAAAAGAAATACGGTATCGTAGACAATGAAGGATAGAGTACTCTCTTAAAGGCTGATGATTTATTCAGCCTTTATTTTTTAAGAAATTGTTAAAAGCAGCTTGTAGAAATACAAGACTTGATACTTGTTATATAGAGGAGACCGGCTATGAGAAAAACTACAATAGGGGGGCAGGCGCTTATTGAAGGCCTGATGATGATGGGGCCTCAAAATATCGCCATAGCGGTGCGCAAGCCGGATGGAGAAGTTGTCATTGACAAAAGGCCACTGCCTGCGAAGACACCCATAACTAAGGTGCCCTTCATACGTGGAGGCGTGAATTTGTTCAGGCAGATGGTGGTTGGTGTTAAAGCATTGATGTATTCCGCTGATTTTGTTGAGTTTGAGGACGAGGAAGAGCAGAAGCCTTCAAAGGTTGATGCATTTATCGAAAGAGTATTTAAGGATAAGGGGAAGGATGCAGTTATTTATGCTTCCGTTATCTTTGCACTGGCTTTGAGTGTTGCGCTTTTTATCCTCTTGCCCAATTTTTTGGTTGGCCTTCTTGGCATAGGCAAGGAAGGCTCAGGAGTAATTGTTAATAATCTGCTTGAAGGTCTTGTGCGGATTTTGATATTTTTTAGCTATATTTATTTTGCTACCTTACTAAACGACATTAAAAGGGTATGGCAATACCACGGCGCAGAGCATAAAACTATACATTGCTATGAAAACGAGGAAGAGCTGACGGTGGAAAATGTGAGGAAGTATTCTACCAAGCATCCGCGCTGCGGAACCTCCTTCCTCTTCCTTGTTATGATCGTAAGCATTATTATGTTTTCTTTTCTGGGATGGCATCATCCCCTAATCAACGCTTTACTAAGGATCCTGATGATTCCTGTTGTTGCAGGGATAGCATATGAGATAATGCGTTTTGCGGGAAGACATACGGATTGGCTGATTATGAGGATAATCAGCGCTCCCGGGATGGCCTTTCAGCTCTTGACTACCAAAGAGCCGGATGATTCACAGATTGAGGTAGCCATCGAGGCCATGAAGAATGTGTTGGTCGAGGGCGAGTCCGATAAGTGGTAGGGGTGTGACACAAGAGAAACGTCCCCCCCTGTGTCCATGTGGAAAGCCAGGCGCTAGTTATGAGAAGTAAGGTGAGTGGCGAAGAATGACTTTAGCAGAGGCTTATAGAAAAGGCACACATATATTGAGAACTGCAGATATTGATGCCCCGGCAGCGGATGCCGGGGTTATGCTTTGCCACGTTGCAAAGTGTGATAGGGCTTATCTTTATGCCCATGGAGACCTTGAGCTGGAGGACGGCTTGCTTCGGGAGTACATACTGCTTCTGAAGAGGCGCGCTTTGGGGCATCCGCTTCAATATCTGACAGGACTTACTCAGTTCATGTCTCTTAGCTTTGAAGTAGAGCCGGGCGTGCTTATTCCCAGACAGGATACCGAGCTGTTGGTGGAAACGGTCATTGATTTTTGCAAGGCAAAGTCTCCGGACCGTGGTTTAAGAATCCTTGACATTGGCACGGGCTCGGGCTGTATTGCAGTAAGCCTGGCATATTATGTACCCGGGTCTACTGTTGTAGCCATTGACAAAATGAGTGCAGCTTTGCAGATCGCACAAAGAAATGCCTGCCTCAATGGTGTAGATTCCAGGATAGTATTTGTTCAAAGCGATTTGTTCGAGAGTTTCCAGGCTGAACAGATGCCGTCCTTTGATGTGATTGTTTCAAACCCGCCTTATGTGTGTAGCTCTGATATCAAGGGCTTGCAGCAGGAGGTTAGGGACCATGAGCCTATCGAGGCTTTGGATGGAGGTAGTGATGGCCTCTTTTTTTATAGAGAAATCATCCGAACGGCTCCCGGCTATTTAGCAGACGGAGGGATACTGGCATTTGAGACAGGATACAATCAGGCCGACGCCGTGGTTGCACTGATGTCCGGAGAGACACAGGTAAGCGATAACAAATCTGCCGAAGACAGCCCTGCCGAAAAGGCGAGACTTTCATGTTTCGATAGTATCAGGATCCAAAAAGATTTGGCCGGGATTGACAGGGTGGTAACAGGAGTACACCGGCGTTGAGCTCTTGGAGTCGTCTGATTACGTGATTTTAAGAAGTGCCATCGTCACATCGTCCATCAAATCATTTGCAGTTTTTTTGTCTGCAAATTCGAAGGCCGATTTCTTAATATTCAAAAGAAGCTGCTTGGGCTTTGTATGGTTATGTAGTAAGATTTCCAGCAGTCGATCTTCACCGTATTGCTCATTGTTTCTATTTCTCATCTCCAAAATTCCATCGGAGTATAAGAATAGCTTGTCCCCGGACCTTAAGTCTATTGTACGGTTCACATACCCGGGCTTTTCCATCCAGTTGCTGATAGGGATGCCGGGTAGCATGAGCAGCTCAAACCTTGTGTCATTGTAAACGACAGGGACTACATTTAGACCGGCGTTGGAGTAGGCCATTTTCTTATTGTCCAGATCAATAATGCAATAGAATACTGCTATATATAGTTCCTGGTTCAGTTTGCTGTGGTTGTATTCATAATAAAGCTCATCCAGTGCTTTGGCCGGATCTAGTAGCTTTTTGTTAAGAGTGGAGCGAAGAAATATGGTCAAAAGCGCAGCTTGCACACCATGGCCGGAAACGTCTGCCAGGTATAGCCCAAGATGAGAGTCGTCTATATAGAATATATCGATGAAGTCACCGCCCAAGGATTCACAGGGTATATATATCATGGAAAAACTCAGGCGCGGATCGGTAGGCGGACCTGGCAGCAAGCTCATCTGCAGGTCTCTTGCCATCCTTACTTCATTGGTGAGTTTTTGATTTTGCTCTTCCATTTCCTTATATAGCTCTTTGATGCGAGTGGTTTCACGCAGGACCTCTACTACGGCGACAATATCTCCATCCTTGTTTTTCAACGGAGAGGACATGACAGAAAAGACCCGGTCATGTATATGTTCCTCCTTCTCATAGGAAGCGCCGTCAAGGATTGTTTTTCGGGAGGTGCAATTTCCACAGGGGCTAACCCGGCCAAGAGCCTCATAGCACTTCTGCCCCTGAGCGTGAGTGCCTAGACCTTCAGACATGGCTGTATTCATGTAAATGACATTATCATCTGTATCGATGACCCTGACCCAGTCAAGCATCCCATCAACTATTTCCTCAATGAATAGCCTGCTTCTATCTAAAGATTCCGTAAAAACACCCCCTAACTATAATATCAAATTAACATGATGAAGTAAATTAATTCTGAGCATACAAGTAGATAGAAATGCAAAGTAATTTATGGAAATCATAAAAAAGGTAATAAAAAGAAGCATACTGGAAATAATATATAAAAAAGGGTTAAAGGAGCAATAATGATTTCTGAAGTATCAGTCATTGAAAAGCAATATATTAATAGCAATAGTGTAATGGCTTTTAAGAGCTTTACCGATGCACTTCATATGCACATCGAGTCAGCTTTGGAAAAGGGCAGTAGGTCGCTGGTGTTTGTATGTATAGGAACGGACCGATCCACAGGAGATAGTCTTGGCCCTTTGATTGGACACAAAATCGCCGGTATAAAGAATAAGGGCGTGTATGTCTATGGTACCCTTGAAAAACCGGTTCATGCAAAGAATCTGAGTCTAGTCATGGAACAAATAGCTGTTGATTGCGACAATCCCTTCGTTATTGCTATTGATGCATGTCTTGGAAGCATGGAGCACATAGGCTATGTGGGGATAGGCCCGGGACCTGTCAAACCGGGAGCGGGGGTCCGTAAGGAGCTTCCTGCGGTTGGTGATATGTTTGTCACCGGCGTCGTAAACTATGGCGGCTATATGGACTTTCTAATACTACAAAATACCAGGCTTCATACGGTTATGAAGATAGCTGATTTAATTGCCACCGGCATACGCTTTGTCATATGGAAGCTGGAGCGTTCAAAATAGGTAAACCTCTCCTGTTAAGCAAATTTCGAATCATTTCTATTACACATCAGACATTTAGCAAAGATATCATTATAATATGGTAGAAGGAATTATGACAGCTGATTGTAATTTTGCATTATTTGCAGGAGGTTTATTATGAAAAGGACAAATAGAGTTTTGGGTGTTATTTTATTAGTTTTGGGTGTGCTGTTTCTTTTAAAGAACTTTAATATTTTCGATCCGTGGGCGCATATCAATATCGGACATATTATTGGAAAGCTATGGCCTTCCCTGTTTCTTATTTTGCCGGGATTGATGTTTCATTCAAGCTATTTCTCGGGCAACAGATCAAATCCGGGTGTGCTTGTGCCCGGTGGGATATTACTAGTTCTGGGTATTACATTTCAGATAAATATGCTTTTTGGCGGCTGGGGCTTCATGTGGCCTCTATACATCTTCGCTGTGGCTTTTGGACTCTTTGAGCTGTACATTTTTGGGTCCAGGGAAAAGGGACTTTTGATTCCAATCGGGATATTGACAGGACTTTCATTGATATTTTTCATTTCCTTCTCCTTAAATAGGATTTTTAGTTTTAATACAAGGCCCTATGCTTTGCCGGTGGTATTGATACTGATCGGATTGTCGCTGGTGCTTGGAGGTAAAAATAAGGGCAGTGCCTGATCAAATTTCTACGTTTACACAGCTTATGTATGGGTAATATAATCTATTGTTAGGCGTAAATATTTTGAAAAGGAGATTGGAATATGGATAAGTATGTTTGCACAGCATGTGGCTATGTTTATGATCCGGCTATAGGCGATCCTGACGGTGGAATCGCACCGGGCACTTCCTTTGAGGATATTCCGGAGGATTGGGTTTGCCCGATTTGCGGAGTAGGCAAGGATATGTTTGAAAAAGAATAATATAGCGTTGCATTATTGAATTTGTATGCTATAATACAAAAAAGGGGACAGACTCTGTCCCCTGGCTTCGCAAGGACAAAGGCGTTCTGAAACTGGTTTCCATGTTTGAGGCGCTTTTTTGGTATAATAGGCTTTGGAGGTGCTCTATGTCCAGATACGTAAAGGAAGATATTATTAGGATTGTAAACGAACAGAACGTACAGTTTATTAGGCTGCAATTCACTGATATATTCGGTATGTTAAAGAATGTTGCCATTACAGCCAAGCAACTGGAGAAGGCACTTGACAACCAATGCATGTTTGACGGCTCTTCTATTGAAGGCTTTGTAAGAATAGAAGAATCAGATATGTATTTGCACCCTGACATCGACACCTTTGTAATATTTCCATGGGAGACGGATAGAGGCAAGGTTGGCAGGCTAATCTGTGATGTTTATACTGCAGACGGTAAGCCCTTCGAAGGTGATCCCAGGTATGTTCTGAAAAAAGCCATTGCAAAGGCTGAGCAAATGGGCTTCGAAGCATTCAATGTGGGGCCTGAGTGCGAGTTTTTTCTCTTCCTTACCGACAGCGAGGGCAATCCTACAACTATAACCCATGACAAGGCCGGATATTTCGATCTTGGGCCGGTGGATTTAGGCGAGAATGCCAGGCGGGACATGTGTCTTGCCTTGGAGGAGATGGGCTTTGAGGTGGAGACCTCCCATCATGAAACGGCGCCCGGCCAGCACGAGATTGACTTTAAATATATGGATGCTTTGTCTGCGGCGGATGCAATCCTGACCTTTAAGCTGGTGGTTAAGACAATAGCGCAGAAGCATGGCCTGCATGCGACTTTCATGCCGAAGCCTATATTCAACATTGCCGGATCCGGTATGCACATTAACACCTCCCTTGTCAAGAACGGGGAGAATGGCTTTTATGATGAGAAGGATCCTTTGAGCCTTAGTCAGGATGCCTATGGCTTTATTGGAGGGCTGATGAAGAATATTCGCTCTTTTACGGCCTTGACTAATCCCTTGGTGAATTCCTATAAAAGGCTGCTGAATGGATATGAGGCGCCCGTTCACATCACCTGGTCGGCAAGGAACAGAAGCCCCTTGATAAGAATACCGTCAGCGCGCAGATCCTCTACAAGAATAGAGCTCAGATGCCCGGATTCCAGCTGTAATCCCTACCTTGCTCTGGCAGCAATTCTCTCTGCCGGGCTCGATGGTATTGAGAATGGTATTCAACCGCCGCCCGCATACAACGGAAACATATTCGCTCTTTGTGATGAGGAGAGAGTCGCCAATTCTATTGAAGAGCTGCCGCGCAGCCTGGATGAAGCTATTCTGGAAATGAGTAAGAGCAGCTTTACCAGGGATGTTGTGGGTAATCACATATTTGAAAAGTATATTCAGGCAAAGATGGAAGAATGTAATGAGTATAAAATGAGGATTAGTAAGTGGGAGATTGACTCCTACCTTAAGAAGTATTAGAGCTCAAAAAATATTAGTTTGAAACATTAGTTAAGAAACATTAGCTGCAAAGCATTAGTGTTAAAATATTAGCTTGAAAAGTGTTAAGCCTTGAAAGTGTTAAGGCCTGAAGGGCGTTAAGGCCTGAAAGTGTTAAACTCCGCCCCGGTGGAGGGATGTTGGCCGGAGCAAATGAGGTATTGAATGGTGTATAAATATTATCTGGGCGATATCGTAGAGTTTAGGAAAAACCACCCCTGCGGAGGTAAGCAGTGGGAGGTTATGAGGACCGGTGCCGACTTCAGGGTGAAATGCCTTGGATGCGGTCATCAGGTCATGATGCCAAGACCCAAGTTTGAGAAAAGCGTCAAGAAGATCATTAAGTCAAACTTATCTTCAGAAGTATCCGAATGATTTTATAGCTTAATATTGAATCGTCAGAATGGTTAAGCAGCCTACCTTATGTATCATCCTAACGATTTCACATCTAAATTGTGAACTATCAAAGCGATTTAATAGTCAGCAAAGGCTATTGTGATGGAAGTGAGGGGACAGTTCTCCTGCTTTCATTTTGCTCTGTTCTTAATTACTGTATGCAATTAAGGATTATTGTAATAATACTTGTAGAGTTTATTTTCGGAATATGAGGATGATATTATGTTTGAAAACAAAAATAGCAAGGATTACAAGGGATTTGGCAGAATTATTTTGGTTTCGCTGACTAGTTCGCTGCTAGTCGGTATGCTTACCTTTGCTGCAACCAGGCAGTATGTTTTAATGAATCAGCCGGAAAGTGAAGCAAAGAGTGGGAATAGTAACCTTTTGAGGCAATCTGGTCAGGAATCAAAAGTAATTGGGGACTTGATGCAGGGACAGCATGAGGGGCTGCAAGGCGGACTGTTGAAGGATGGGCAGGGGCAGCTGGATGGTGCCGAAAGACTATACCAGGACGGACAAGTGCAGGGAGTTGGCCAGGCTGGTGCGATGGGAGATTCTGCAATAACGCCGGTTGCCCAAAGAGTTGCTAAGACTGCAACGGATGCGGTAGTTGGCATAACTGTTGAGAGGTATAGGCAGAGCAATCTTTTCGATGGAAACAGGCAGACTGAGGTAGGCTTTGGTTCGGGTGTGGTTGTAAGCCCGGATGGGTATATCTTGACAAATAACCATGTTACAGGTGGTAGAAGCAACAGAATTGTGGTTTCCTTTGCCGATGGCAGGGATGTCGATGGGGAGGTAGTATGGGCGGATCCTGTGGTGGATCTGGCGGCTGTCAAGGTTAATCTTACGGGGCTGACCTTCCTCCCGCTGGGGGATGCTACGATGCTTGAGGTTGGCGAACCGGCTATTGCGATTGGAAACCCGCTTGGCCTTGAGTTTCAAAGGACTGTCACCTCGGGGATTATCAGCGCATTGAACAGGACGATTAGTATCGAGACAGAGGGCGGCTCAAATTATATGGAGGATTTGATACAGACTGACGCCAGCATCAATCCGGGCAATAGCGGCGGGCCGCTACTTAATTCCGGCGGCGAGGTAATAGGCATCAACACAGTTAAGGTGTCGGCCGCTGAGGGCATGGGATTTGCAATTCCTATAAATATTTCCAAGCCCATTGTTGCAAAGCTGGTCAGTACCGGGGAGTGTAAAGAACCGTACCTGGGTTTGTTTGCATTTGATCGGAGCGTTATTCCCCAGATAGATGGAGTAACCAGCGCTCCGGAGGGGGTATATGTTGCCTACGTGGACGAGGGTGGTCCGGCGTTCAAGGGAGGAATACGCAAGGGCTGCGTTATACGTCGGGTTGACGATGTTGAAATAGATACAATGATGCAGCTTAGGGAGTACATTAACTCTAAGTACCCGGGAGATGTAATCCGTATCAACCATCATATGCAAGATACTAATGACTGGGTGACAACGACCGTTGTACTTGACGAGAAGGTAAAGGACGGACTCATTACAAGATAAATGAAGTATATAACCCAAAACAGCATCAATGTAGGGGATATCCCATGCTATGGCTGCAGATAAATTGCTTAAATACTCTTTCATACTAATACATTACACCGTTGCTGGTGGTTTTTGCAATTAATGGGCAATAATTTTATAAATAGTACTACTATTTCTTAATTAATTCTGCAATAACTGATGTAGTAGTGTAATTATGTCAACAAGTTCGGGTTTTTATTTCATTTTAGCGCCCATTACTTGCAAAACTAACCACTTGATTAGGAGAGGGACAAGCCGGAAGAGGGACAAGCTGATAGGGGGACG
>JAAYBT010000059.1 GCA_012730015.1 Clostridiaceae bacterium | reverse complement strand
TCAGGACAAATACTGCGATCCAAGCGCGGGAGTTATCTTCACGAATTTAGTGGCGATTTTCGAAAGGATTGCAGACCATGCGAACAATATCGCAAGCTCCCTGGTTGTGAAATAATTATTCTTAGCATATACTTTTTCCCCACGCGGTTGTAATTCAAGGGGAAATTTAACGTTTTTATGATGAACTTCAGAGAAAAATGATGGCTGTAAAAAATGTGCTGTAGGAAGTTCTGGGAGCTATTTTCAATTTTATAAGGTCAAAGAGGTCATTATATGAGGATTGGATATGCCTGTCTTGCCCTCGGCCTACCGGGGAGCGAGATGAAAAACTGCATACTGAAAAATGCTAGCGAAGAACGCCTACAAGCCCTAATTGGGCATAATCTCTCCTCCCTTGATAAGATGATCGACTACAATATTCAACACGGCATCAGGCTTTTTCGGATATCATCGGACTTGATTCCGTTTGGCTCAAGTTTAGCAAAAAGCTTACAATGGCAGGATTCATACGGTGAAATGCTTGCATCAATCGGTCGCAAAATTATTAAAGCAGGAATGCGGGTGTCAATGCATCCCGGGCAGTACACGGTCCTCAACTCCCCTGATGAATCGGTTGCCGAGAGGGCTATTTCGGATCTTGATTATCATGCAAAGGTACTGGACTGCTTAGGGCTTGGGGCGGAACACAAAATAATACTTCATCTCGGTGGCAAATATGGTAACAAGGAGCATGCTAAAAAGCGTTTTCTGTCAAGATATCGGCAGCTTAGTGATAATGTAAAAAGGCGCCTGGTACTGGAAAACGATGATAAATTATTCAATATAGATGATGTTCTGGAAACAGCTTGTATAGAAGGGATTCCCGTAGTACTCGATAACCTGCACAATACTGTGAATCCGGCGGATAAATCATATAGTGATATCGAATGGATTAGAAGGTGTTCAGAAACATGGACAAAAGAAGACGGCCCGCAAAAGCTCCATTACTCTCAGCAGCATCCTGCCAAGAGGGCCGGTGCACATTCTGATTTTATAGAGGTTGACAAGTTTCTTGAATTCTATGGGCAGCTGCCCGGAGGGGATATTGATATAATGCTGGAGGTAAAGGATAAAAACCTGTCTGCTTTAAAATGTATCAATTGCCTTTCAAACACGGGAATCAACAAACTGGAGACTGAATGGGCGCACTACAAATATAGTATCCTGGAAAGATCTCCCCAACATTACAGTGCTATTCGAAATTTGCTAAAGGATAAAAGCACATATCCAGCTCATCAGATGTACCAAATGATTGAGATATCTCTGAGAAATCCCATTTTTAGAGGCAATGCAATAAACGCGGCCCAGCATGTTTGGGGATATTTTAAGAGCAAGGCCTCTGAATCGGGAAAAAGGCGTTTTGAAAGCGTTTTACGGAAGTTCGAGTTGGGTAAGATTGAAGTACGGCTTGTAAAAAACATGCTGTTTTCGATGGCTGGCAAATACAAAGAGGATTATCTGTTAAACAGTTACTATTTTTATATATAGGGGGAATTTATGGATTATGATGTGATTGTAATAGGTGGTGGTTTGTCTGGATTAACGGCGGCCAGCCTTCTTGCCAAAAGGGATTTGAAGGTTGCTGTTATTGACAAAAACAAAAACCCGGGAGGCACCTGCGGTATTTTCAAGAGAGGGTCTGTAACCTTTGATGTAGGTGCGGCAATGCTCTATGGCTTTGGCGAAAAAGGCTTTAACGCACACCGCTTTGTGTTTAATTGCCTGGAGGAACCGATTGATATTATTCAACACGATCTTTTATACTGTGTGAACTTTAAGGGCAAAAGAATACCGTTTTGGCCTGATGTTAGTCAGTTCGCTGAGGAATTGTCAGACGTTTTTCCTTCACAAAAGGAAAACATACACCGTTTCTACACTGATATGCTGAAAATGTACAACCATGTCATGGTTGATACCCCCAGCTATGTAACAGCAGACGAAACGGACCCTAAAACCGCTTTAAAAAGTGTAACAAAGCATCCTGTCTCATATATTAAGTTTCTAGGTTACTTGTTCAGGAACGCAAAAAGCCTGTTGGACAAGTACTTTACAGATCCGGAGATCTATAAGTTTTTTGACAAGCTGACCTCAACCTATTGTTATGCAACAGTTGAGGAAGCTCCTGCGGTTCTTGCGGCTGTCATGTTTGTCGATAACCACCTGGGGGGCAGTTATTATCCCGCAGGCTCAACGCTGTTTCTGCCCGGAAAGCTTGAAAAAGTCATAGAGGAAAATGGCGGAGATATGCTGCTTGAATCCGAAGTGACCTCACTGCTCTTCGAGGACGGGAAACCTGCCGGAGTACGGATTGATAACGGCAAGGTATTGGAAGCACCACACATAATATATTCCGGAACCGTGTGGAACCTTTACGAAAAGCTCATCGACCCTCAATATACGACACCCAAGCGGCGAGACTGGGCAAGAGGCCAGATACCTACCCATCCAAGCCTTGTGCTCTATGCCGTCGTTGACCGGGACTTGGTACCGGAGGACACGGCTCCCATCGAAATGCTGGTTGGCAATCCCGACCGGCTGGATGAAAGCGAAGTTACAGCTTATATCCTGAGTATTGACGACAGGACACTTTGTCAAGAGGATGAGCATACTGTCATTGCAATTGGGCCGACCTTTGAAAAGTGGGATTACTCCGATAAGGCTTCTTATGAGAAAATGAAAGCAAGGGAGCAGGAAAGACTGGTTTCAGTCCTGGAGAAAAGGTTTCCTGGATTTAGCACTTCCATTCGTTATGCAGAGCTTGCTACCCCCTGCACCATCGAGAGGTACACAATGAAAAATGGTGGTGCCATTGCAGGGCCAAAGCAGATGATGGGGCAGCACATGTTCCACAGGCTGCATACTCGCACTGAATGGGACAACCTGTTTTGCTGCGGAGAATCAACCGTGATGGGCACAGGCACTCCAACTGTAACCACATCTGGACTGTCCGCTGCAAATGCTGTGTTGAAAAAGCTCGGAAAAGAAATGTTTGTCTATCGCGAAGGCATGAAAAACTACATCAGACTAGTCGATAAGCCATTTACAAAGAGTAGGTTGTATGAGACATACCCTGAGAAAGAAGGCAATATAATGAAGAAGGCGCTTAAGTGCCGTCTTTGTGAAAATCCCACCTGTGCTCGAAGAAGCTCCACTGACATTCCCGGCATCATGAGGCGTGTAGCCGTTGGGAATTTTGCGGGTGCCAGGAAGTGTTGGCTCAAGTCGGCCGTTGATATGGCTACACTAGAGCGCTATGAGAACAGCTGTATCTATGCCCTTGAAAACGATTCGGCTGTTTCAATCAAGGAAATAGTATCATATATATCGGAGGTTTCTGGATGAAGGCAGAATATGATGCAATCGTAGTTGGTGGAGGAATCGCAGGTCTCACAAGTGCTGCTTACCTATGTCACAGCGGCGCCCGTACTCTTCTACCCTTTCCCGAGTGTTCCCAAGGTAAGGGCTTCAGGAAGAAGCATTCGGATAACTTCTGTGAAGAAGGTTAACGAGGCTTCTTATTGAATCTGCACGTGGGAGCTGACACATTGCAATTTTGCCTTTTTGGGTTTTTGGTTTAGTTTCTCAACCGAGGGTAATAATGTGTATGTCGATATAAGATGAGGTGAGTTTGAATGAACCAACAGGTTAAAGTGCTTGTAGTAAATGGCAGTCCAAAGGGGAACTACAGCTTGACCTGCAACACACGCTCTATATGCTCGGACAAGAAAAGGAAATAGAATGGAAGGTTATTCAAGCCGTGGAGAGCTTATCAAGCATCGACTACGAAAAAGCAATAATATAGATAGTTTTTTTGACCTATTAGATGAAATTGAATCTCCAAACTATTGAAAAAACGAAGGAGGTGTTGCCTATGCCCTTTAGCGACTAGGAGTGTTATTTAGTTAAAGACTGAAGAAGATAAATCCAATTATTTGAGGAGGATTGTCATGGACAAGATAAAAAAGCATGGATTAATTTAATTTTCCTTATAGTGACTCTTGCGATTAATACCCTTGGAGCTCTAGGCTTCATAAACGGACTTACCCAGAAAGAGATTT
>JAAYBT010000058.1 GCA_012730015.1 Clostridiaceae bacterium | reverse complement strand
GGGGTATCGAGAGCATGCACTGGTCTTTGGATACGACCTTCAATGAGGATTCAAGGAGGGTTAGGAAGGATAATGCTCCTGAAAACCTTGCGATACTGTTGAAGTTTGCATATAATTACATCAAGAATGAAACGACGGTCAAAAAGAGCCTTGGAAAAAACGGTTCAGAGCGTCGTTGAGCATGGACTATCTGGAAACAATCATGGATCTGATTTAAAGACGCTACTGTCAGAGAACAGACTTGAGCCCACCTGTGAGTGGAATCATTCGCGACTTTATCAGACAAAGATTGGACAAAGCTTATGAAATATAGGGAGAGCAGATAGATGCATATTTAAATACACATGGTTGGACAGGTTAATGGGGTAGATCTTAAATTTGTTGTTATATGCAAGTATAAAAATATTGAGTTTATAGGCATGGAGAAAGTGGAGCTGTGAGAAATGTAAGATTGTATGGCGGCAAACCTTATAAAGCAGCAGTTGTTCACGGTGGTCCTGGAGCTTTAGGGACTGTTGCTGCAATTGCACGGGTGTTGTCCAAAGATTCAGGGGTTATCGAACCGCTGCAGACAAGTGATTCTATACCTGAACTGTTAAATGAACTTGATGAAGTAATCACGGCTTGCTGTGATAGGCCAATAACTCTCATAGGTCATTCGTGGGGTGCCTGGCTTGTGTTTATGTATGCAGCAAAATATCCTCAGTGGGTGAAAAAGATTATACTTGTCGGAAGCGGTCCTTTTGAAGCGAAGTACGTTTCAGAAATTGCCTGTAATCGTATTAAACATTTGTCAGATGCTGAAGGGGCAGAATTTGATGAACTTTTAAAAAGGCTGAATTCCGATAAAGAAATTGAGAAAGGTAGATTATTGGAAAGACTTGGCGCACTCGTGAATAAAAGTGATAATTACTGTGCTTTTGAGATTGATACTGAGAAGGAAGACTGCTTGCCTGTTGAAGGTGACAAGTACAGTGCTATTTGGAAAGAAGCTGCAGCCTTGCGTGAAAGCGGAGAATTATTAGGGTTTGCGGACAGAATCATTTGTCCGGTTGTTGCAATTCATGGCGAGTATGATCCTCATCCTGTTGATGGGGTAAAACTTTCACTTCGAAATAAGTTTAAAGATTTTATTATGTACACTCTCGGAAAATGTGGGCATAGCCCATGGAAAGAAAAGCATGCATATCAAGAGTTTTATGAAATATTGAGAAAAGAACTGGAGGAATAATAAATGAGCAGCAAACTATTATCACGGACTTAAGAATATTGATTTTGATATATGAAAGGTCATTGGTGAAGAGAAACTTAACAAGGGGGATGCATATGGCAGAACTTAAAGATCCGAACCGCCAACACTGGAATCGGCAATTTAAAGTATTACAGGACACATGGCCAAAGCCTGATAATTTTGAAACCTGTATTGAAATTTGTATGAACGTCCATGCAATGGTGCATGCTGCAGAAATGTCTAATACTGGTTTATGGTCCTTTGAGGACGAGCTGTGGGAAAGAATGTCTGAACCGGCATTTCGGAAGGTACATAACGATGATCAGTCAATTGCCTGGAAGTTATGGCATTCCACCCGGATAGAAGATATCACAATGAACATTTTAATAGCGGGAGAATTGCAAATATTATACTCCGGAAACTGGCTTGACAAGATAGGGGCGGCTGTTCATGATACGGGCAATGCAATGAATGAAAAGGAGATTGAGGTCTTCAGTAATTCAATTGATATGCAGGCCCTAAGGGATTATCGTATAGCAGTAGGTAGAAAGACAAGAAACATCATTAAATCATTGAAAGCAGAAGACTTGAAAAAAAGAGTTGAGGCTGAAAGGCTTAAGAGAATAATTAATGAGGGAGCAGTTGTAGAAGAAGCCAGATGGCTTATTGATTACTGGGGCAAAAAGACTTTTTCAGGGCTTTTGCTGATGCCTGCTACCCGGCATAATCTTGTACACCTGAATCAATCCATGCGGATTCTTGTGAAAGAAAAATCACGTGCAAGGGGAAAAGGAGTTTCTTAAAGATTGCAGATTAATAGGACAACAACATGAAGCTACCTTACACTCTCCGGAAAAAGCAACAAGAGAAGCATTGTGCAATAGCAATGCTTCTCTATACAAAAAACTTGATTATGCTATTGTCAGCTATCATCGGCTACATATCCAATAATACTTGCGTTCCGGGAAATCATATACCATAAAACCAAGTTTTTTAAGTATGTTTACTCTTTTGACTGCTTGAGGTATTGCTTTCGTCACAATCTGATTGACAGCGAACAAATCAAAAAAATCATTTAAACAGAGTGTAAACAGCTCGCCTAAATATGCAGCTTCTTCATACTTTGACATAATATCAAGCCTTAGTATGCCCCGGGTAGTTTCAGATTTCCCAACCATGCCAAACATTTCGATAGTACCGACAGCATGACTGGAAAACTTATCAATAATCGAAAACCTGACGAATTCTTTCCGGACGTAGCTGTTTAACCACATTTTTATACAGTCGCGCATTTCATCGGAAGTGTCATAAAAGAAATTGCTTGTGCAAGTGTCGGAATTAAAAATTGGCCGAGCGCTTGTGTCGGAATAGCAAGTTAACAAATCGGCAGCATCGTCCTCTGTAACTAACCGCAGGATAAAATTCTCCGTTTCGAAAACAGGACATTCCACATATGGATTTCTTTTACCCAATTGAATAAGCTGTATAATTTCATTTTCGGTATCCATCATATCATAATCACCCTTTAAACCGTCTGGCTTATGGTATACGATACCTTTTTCAAAATTGTCGCGTAATCGGTCTAGAAGCGCCTGTTTGCTATGTTCTTTTGCATACCGGTTAAACGCTCTGTTTCGAACGCCTTGAAGCATTTTCTCCTCACAGGGAAATTCGTCGCACTGATAGCAGCCGTCAAGACCTTTGCCTGTGGCGCATTGATAGACGGAGCAGTCGCTCACTTCCTTACAGCCTCTTTCCTTACAGCCGGGGCAATCCTCCTGGCTGCATAAAACGCAGGCCAACCCACATAACGCTAAATCCTTTTCTTCGTAAAACTTCATTTAATCATCCCCTTCAAAAGAAGGATAACATGACAATGGCGACAGCAGTAGGTCATCATTTAATAAATCGACAAAATCTCCTCCGCTTTTTGCCTCAGCATAGCTTTCAATTCGTCTGGCTCAAGCACCCGTACCTTATCGCCGAAACCCATGAGGAGTGAAAACCACATGCGTTCAAAGGGGACATTCATTGTGAGGATAAAATCGCCGTTTTCGTGTTCTTCAATGCTATTGCTGTTCAGATACTCAAGTGCTTGCTGGCGGATTTCATTTTTACATAACAAACGGATATTATAATACTTTCTTTGATCGGACCCGGATTTATTCTTCATCAGCCATTCAATGTTTCTGTGCTCCTTTGAAAAAGTCCCTGAAACAGGTTCACATTTTGAAATCCTCGGTAGTTTAAACAGCCTGTAATCTTGCTTTTCAACACAGTAGGCAAACATATACCAGGCATACCATTGATAAGTAAGAGCAAGGGGCTCCACAAGCCGCGTTGATGCCATCTGCTCAGCGTTGACGTATTCTATGCTCAGGAGGGTTTTATCATAAATCGCTTTCTCAATCATGCGCAAGTGCTCATTTACAAGTAAGCCCTCTCTGGCAATGGAAAAATCAACAAAAATCCGCTGTTCGCCACGCTGCATGATAGTGAGAGCTTTTTCAAGTGTTGCACTTATTTTGTTGTTTTCATACGCCGTGCTCAATCCCTTGAGTGCAGTTATGATATTCAGGTAATCATCCACACCGGCAATTTGTTTTGTAAGCTTGAAGCCATCCATAATCTCATAACCGCCATCTGCTCCGTATGTGGAAGCAATTGGGATGCCGGCTTGATTCAGGGCTTCAATATCCCGCTGTATTGTCCGTTTGGATACTTCAAATCGCTCGGCCAACGCCGTGCTACTTACAATTTTCCGGTTAAGCAAATACATGGTTATGGCTATAAGCCGATCTATTTTCATAATGGCCTCCCAAAAGTCAGCTTTTCTTGCTTAAACATTATATCAAGATAAATCCACACGTAACAATATAAAAACAAGAACATGACATATAGTTGTCGTGTTCTTGTGCTATAATGGATTAATGAGTGTAATAATATGGTAAGCATAAAAGTATCGGAGGGCAGTATATGAAACTTGACCGTCTGCTTGGTATTCTCACAATTCTTCTCAAAAACCATCGCGTAACCGCACCTCAGCTTGCCGAAAAGTTTGAGGTTACACGCCGCACTATCGGGCGGGACATTGATACGCTTTGTCAGGCAGGAATACCCATTGTAACACATCAGGGCGGAGGCGGAGGTATATCGATTGCCGACGGCTATAAACTGGACAAAAGCATTCTCACCGCCGACGAGCTTTCCAGTATTATCGCAGCGCTCAAGGGGATTGGCAGCGTATCCGAGAAATCTCAGATTGAACGGACGCTTGATAAGCTGTCCGCCAACAAAGACACTGTGGTGTCTTTAAGCGAGCCTATAGTCATTGACCTTGCATCCCATTATAAAGGCAGCCTGACACCTAAAATTAAACTTATCAAGCTGGCCGTTTTGGGGCAAAGGCTGATAGAATTTGACTATTACTATGAAAAAGGTCAGACACACCGACGGATTGAACCGTACTTTGTTATTTTTCAGTGGACGTCATGGTATGTATTCGGATTCTGTTTGGAGAGGCGGGACTGGCGGATGTTTAAGCTAGCGCGGCTGTGGGATTTACAGTTGTGCGAGGAAACCTATACCCAGCGTGAAATACCGTCGGAAAGGCGGGATTTTAACGCTCACCTGCCTGACGACAAAAAGCTGGTGGTCTTGTTTGAACCATCTGTGAAATATCAGTTGATCGAAACTTACGGCTTTAATTGTTTTACTGAAACAGAGGGCGGCAGACTGCGGCTGGAGATCGGCTATACCAACCGGGAGTACACAATAAGCTGGCTGCTGGGCTTCGGGAATAAGGCAAAAGTTATTGAGCCCATTGATATGGCTGATGAGATAAGAAGCATTGCCGAAAATATTATTCAAAACTACAAATGAACAAGACAGGCCGTTGTCCTGTTCGGGATGATATGATGGATAAAAATAACGAGGAGAAACAGATGTATGGAAATTATAGCAAAAGCCATAGAGATGCTGGCAAGAAGTAATGAGATTACTCTTGCATCAATAAACGAAAATGGTTGACCCCAATTATTGCATACTCGAATTTGTTACTGAGGAAGCAACATTATGGATAGACAATGAATTTATAACATTGAAGGATGAACAGATATGATTCAAAACTATAGCGATTTTGTGAATACTCTGCTTGATGCAGGCTTTTCTATGGGTGGCGGAAACAGCGATGGAGTTTTTTCAGTGATTCCATGGAACTGGAATGAAGCACCACCCTATGACACACCTGTTCGCTGGCACACCGGCGATCCGGAAACCGACCCTTGGGAGTGGCGTACCCGCGTTTTGGACGAACGTGATGATATTGCTTATGGAAAGCTGTTTTTAAAAAAGAGTGGATACATCACTAAAGAATGGTATCCGTATTTTTTAGCAGTAAGGCGCGGAAGCAAGAGTTTTTTGGACGAATACGCAGATGGTACGATGAGCCACTTTGCTAAGCGTATTTATGACGTTATCATCGAAAATGAAACCCTGCCGCTTCATGCAATCAAGCAAATCGGCGGCTTTTCGAAGCAGGATACCTCCAAGTTTGACAGAGCTTTGGTTGATCTGCAGATGAAAATGTACCTGACTATGTGCGGAAGTCGGCAAAAGCTTTCCAGAAAAGGAGAGGAGTACGGCTGGTCGTCCACAGTATTTTGCACTGCTGAAAGGTTCTTCGGTAAAGACATCATTGAAAAAGCAGATAAAATCAATGAATGGGAAGCCACAGAAAAAATAACGGAACAGATTTATAGCTTAAATCCTGCAGCAGATCCAAAAAGGATTACAAAATTTATTAAAGGTTAGGGTGAATGTTATGAAAATTGAAAGAGGCGTAAACATGATTGATTCACGTTGCGGATTGCACTGCACCGGCTGCGAGTGGAAAGAATCTAATGGCTGCGGCGGCTGTATAGAAACAATGGGACATCCCTTTCACGGCGAATGTCCGATAGCGATATGCTGCCAGGATAAAGGATTGATGCATTGCGGTGAGTGTGACATTATTCCATGTGCCAAGCTTCACGGTTATTCCTATCTCGACCCTGAACACGGAGATAAGCCGCAAGGCGCAAGGGTAGAGGTCTGCCGCCGTTGGGCCGCAGAAAGCGGGAAGCGGGCTTGGAGAAATGTTTTGCTCACGTCTGCTGGATTTGAGGATATGGACGGAAAGCTAAAGTCGAATATTGTTGATTGTTTCCGTGAAATGCTCGGTAGGCCTGCTAACGTCGCTAAAGTGCTGTTTATCCCAACCGCAGCGGTTAATAATGAGGCAAAGGAAATGGCCGATTGGTGTAGGAGGGAACTTATCCATATCGGTATTTTACCCGAAAATATTACTACATACGATATTGACGGCAGCTTATACGAGGATGACGCAATGACATATGATGTCATCTACTTCACGGGTGGCGACACCGGCTATTTGCTCAGGCGAATCAAAGAGACAGGTTTTGATATTATCATAAAAAAGATGGTTTACACGAACAAGATTTACGTTGGCGTAAGCGCGGGCAGTATCATTGCCACTCCAAACATAGGCAACCCGTTTGACGAAAGCACAGCGGGACTATGTCTGGTTAACGCTTATCTCTCCGTCCACTGCCCGGAGAATATGGAACTAAGAACAGATCTGCCATTGCCACACATCCCTCTAACGGATAATCAGGCTTTGGTTGTAACATCTGATGGATATAAGGTGGTTGAAGGGTAATAGCAAAAGAGGTTTTTTATTTTCTGAGTATAAAGGAGATAGGAATGCTAATTGAGCTAAAAACAAATAGGTTGATTCTAAGACCGCTGGATGGGAAGATGAGTAAAGATGATAATTTCTTCCGCAAGTACTGCGATAATGATCTTCTTTTTAGGGGGGATTATTTTAAGGTTAAAATAATACAGGCATTATGATTGGTTTTTTTTGGCCGATAATAAATTACCAACATCTGATAATTATCTCTATTTTGGCCTAACATTACACAGTATAAAATTTAGTTATCAATATATAAATGGAGGAATTGTTATGGCTAAAAAGTCGATCGTGTTATTATTGGTTCTTGTAATGCTGACATCCGTTTTCGCAGGCTGCAGTGCCGCAAAGTCGGGTAAGACCGTTGGTGTAACTATGCCGACAAAATCACTCCAGAGATGGAATGAGGACGGTGCCAATGTTAAGGCTGCTCTGGAGGCAAAGGGATACAAAGTAGATCTTCAATACGCCGACAACAAACAGGATGTTCAGAATACCCAGATTGAGAACCAGATCACCCAGGGAGTTGATGTTCTTGTCATAGCATCGATTGATGGCGGTGCTTTGGGTGGAGTTCTTGAGCAGGCTAAAAAAGCAAAGATACCTGTAATTGCTTATGACAGATTGATCACAAACACTGACAAATGCGACTACTATGCCACATTTGACAACTACGGCGTTGGCAAAATGCAGGGAGAGTTCATCGTAAGTGAGCTTGGACTTGATAAAGGCGAAAAGGGCCCCTTCTCGATGGAATGCTTCGGCGGTGACCCGGGCGACAATAACGCAGGACTGTTTAACAAGGGCGCTATGGATGTTCTGCAGCAGTACATAGATAGTGGCGTGCTTGTAGTTAAATCGGCTCAGACCAAGTTCCCTGATCAGATTGCTATCACAAACTGGGAATCCAAGGGAGCACAGGACAGAATGGATAACCTTCTGACTGCTTATTATGCAGACGAAAATATCGATGTAGTCCTTTCACCAAATGATAGTCTTGCACAGGGTATCGTAGCTTCCCTCAAGTCCGCAGGATATGGCTCATCATCCAAACCTTTCCCGGTACTTACCGGACAGGACTGTGATAAGATTAATGTAGGCCAGATCATCCGCGGCGAGCAATCAATGTCAATATTCAAGGATACCAGAGATCTTGCAGATCAGGTTATCGTTATGACGAATGCAATACTCGCAGGAGAGGAAGTCCCAACAAACGCGAGCTACGACAATGGAGTGATTGAAGTTCCTTCATACAACTGCGAGATTAAGTTTGCAAACAAGGATAACTGGAAATCACTTCTCGTTGACAGCGAATACTATGAGTTAGCAGACATACCGGACGCAAAGTAAATTTAATGCATTAAAATGTATTGAAATGGCGGCAGCATAGCTGCCGTCATTTTAATAACGCGAGTAGAAAACCAGGGTTATAAAGGAGCAGACAATGTCGGAATATATCCTTGAAATGAGAAATATAACAAAAGAGTTTCCTGGCGTCACCGCTCTGAGCGATGTTACTTTTCAAGTGAAGAAGGGCGAGATACATGCCTTGGTTGGCGAAAATGGGGCCGGCAAATCTACCCTGATGAATGTTCTGAGCGGCATACATCCCTATGGTTCATATAGCGGGGACATAATTTTTAAGGGGACTGAATGCAGGTTTAAGAATATACGAGACAGTGAAGCGGCAGGAATAGCTATAATCCATCAGGAGTTGGCACTGAGCCCTTTCATGACGATTGCTGAGAATATTTTCTTGGGAAATGAAAGAGTAAAGAATGGTGTAATAAACTGGGATGAAACTAACAGGGAAGCCATAAAACTAATGCAGAGGGTTGGCCTTAATGAAAAGCATACAGCACAGATAAAGAACATCGGTGTTGGAAAACAGCAGCTTGTTGAGATAGCCAAGGCTCTTTCGAAAAATTGCGAACTGCTTATATTGGATGAGCCAACAGCAGCCCTCAACGACGAAGACTCTAATCACCTTCTCGAGCTATTATGTACTCTCAATAAAGAGCATGGTTTGACATGTATTATGATTTCGCATAAAATTCACGAAGTCATAAAAATTGCAAACGACATAACCGTTTTGCGAGATGGAAAGACGATAGAAACTCTGGACAATACCGAGAAGGTCAGTGAAGGAAGAATAATAAAGGGGATGGTAGGCCGAGAGCTTACAGACCGCTTTCCAAAGCATACTCCTAAGATCGGCGAGATAGGCTTTGAAGTTAAGAACTGGGTTGCATATGACCCTCTCGACGAGGAAAGAGCTATAATAAACAATGTCAGCATACACGTCAGGAAGGGCGAAATAGTTGGCCTTGCCGGGCTTATGGGTGCAGGAAGAACCGAGCTTGCAATGAGCATATTCGGCAAAGCATACGGCAAAAAGATAAGTGGTACACTTATCAAGGATGGCAAGGAAATTACTCTCAACAATATTGAACAGGCAATAGAAAATGGCATAGCTTATGTTACCGAAGATAGAAAGACAGCCGGGCTGGTCCATATACAAGACCTAAAGAAAAACATTACGCTGGCTAATTTGAAGGCGATTACAAAGGGCTTCGTTATAAACGAAGATGAGGAATTGATCGTAGGAAAGGATTACAGGAAAAGGTTTAACATAAAGTCATCAAGTGTATTTCAAAAAGTGGGGAATTTATCAGGAGGCAACCAGCAAAAGGTAGTGCTCAGCAAATGGATATTTGCCGCCCCCGATGTGCTGATACTCGACGAACCTACAAGAGGAATCGATGTTGGCGCAAAGTATGAGATATACAAGATAATATTAGAATTGGCGGATGCCGGAAAATGCATTATAATGATCTCTTCGGAGTTGCCCGAGATATTAGGAATTACGGACCGCTTATACATAATTAATGAGGGCCGTGTCGTAGGAGAAATGAAGACAAGCGAAGCGACCCAAGAGGATATCATGTCCACAATAATAAGCAGTTCGGCGGGATGATAGGGGGAATATGAATGAACAGCATAAAGGAATTTATGAACCGTAATATACGGCAATATGGAATGATTTTTGCATTGATTGTTATTGTGATGTTTTTCGGGATTGCGACCGGCGGCAAGCTTATCTGGCCAAGAAACGTGTCGATGCTGGTGCGTCAGAACGCTTATGTGCTGATACTTGCCATAGGAATGATGTTTTGTATATTGACGGGCGGCAATATCGATCTTTCTGTTGGGTCCTTGGTTGCCCTGGTAAGTGCTATGTCTGGTCTTATGGCTACGACGATTGGAATTCCATCGTGGCTTGCAATAATATTCGGTCTTGTAACAGGTCTTTTGGCAGGCCTTTGGCAGGGCTTTTGGATAGCTTATGTCAAGGTGCCGCCATTTATCACGACGCTGGCAGGTATGCTCGTTTTTCGAGGAGTCAATAACATAATACTCAACGGTCAGACACTGCCTCTCTCTGGTCTGTATGTTGTTATAGGAACCGGTTCGGTTCCTGATATCGCTCCGAATACCATCCCGGATTTTCTACGCATCGGTGATTTGCTGCAACTACAAAACAAGCCCGAGTTTTTAAATGCAACAATGTTTATTGTGGGTCTAGTGTTATCAATCATTTATGTACTGTTTACTATCTTCAACAGGAAAAGCAAAATTGCACGTGGATATGAAGTAGCATCTCTAAAATCGGTCGTTATAAAAGTGATTTCGTTCTTTATTGTTATAAATATTTTCTCTTACTGGCTGGCAATGGATGACGGATTACCCATAATGCTGATTTTAGTTGCTATTTTATTCGCAGTTTATACATTTATAGCCACCAAGACAATACCGGGACGACATATTTACGCTATGGGAGGAAACATCAAGGCGGCGGAGCTTTCCGGTGTCAACACCAAAAAAATGATGTTCCTCGTGTATTCGAACATGGGGCTTTTGGCGGCAGTCGCCGGCATAGTGACTGCGGGAAGATTGATGGCTTCCTCGCCGAATGTCGGGGCGAACTTCGAGATGGATGCAATAGGCTCATGTTTTATAGGCGGTGCTTCTGCATACGGCGGCGTAGGAACAATATGGGGGGCTGTCGTAGGCGCCTTTATTATGGGCGTAATGAACAATGGAATGTCTATTATAGGCTTAAATGTCTTTTTACAGTCTGTCGTAAAGGGTATGGTGGTGTTGCTCGCTGTAGCGTTTGACATGTACTCAAAATCAAAGTCCAGACTCGGCTAGGCTGAAAGGAATCATAAGAAGCACTAAGCATATCACATTAGTGTATACTTAGTGCTTTTATGCTATATTCTATTTTTCGTTTCCCATTAGTGCTATAATAATAAAAGATTACTTACACGCTGTTCTTGATGGTCTGGAGGGGGTAAAGAGTGAAATGGCTGTATAAAATATCATTAGCTGCTCTGTTTGCCACTGTAGTTGCATCTACAGCACTGGCTTTATATTATTTCAATATGGTAAATAAGGCCTATGATAAAAACTCTACGAATGTTATTAGTGGGAATCCGAAATATCACTTCTCATTAATTATTAATTCCAGAGATGATGAGTATTGGCAGAGCTTCAAGGAAGGCGTATTCGAAGCCGGAAAGGCACATAACGCTGCAATTGAGTATAACCCTATATCTGACCCGGATAGCATTGATAAAACAGTAGAATATGTGAATATTGCGAACAAATCCAGGGTTGATGGTATCATTGTTAACGGAGAAAATTCCCCGGAATATTCAGAGGCAATTGCCAGTGCAGCTAAATCCGGAATCCATATTGTAGTGGGACTGGCTGAATCCATAGACAGTAACAGGCTTTCTTATGTAGGAAATAACTTTTATGACTACGGTGTAAAGGCCGCAAAGCTAATATCTATAGCATCGGACAAAGGTACGCCGATCAATCTGGGGGTCATACTGTCAGATGCGAGCCGAAGTGAAATAGATAAGACAAAAATATCACAGAGTGATGTCATGCTGAGCGGACTTACGAGTGTGATTGAAAGCGAAAAAAAGATTAAGCTGTTATGTACATTATATAAAGACAGTGATCTGCTTGGAGCGGAGGACCTGACCAAAAGCATACTCACGCAGCACCCTGATGTCGATGTTATATTCTGTACAAATGCCAAGGATACTGTGGCCGCTGCACGCGTGATTGTTGAGCGTAACCTTGTGGGTGAAGTCGTCATAGTAGGTACGGGTATCAATGATGAGATCAAGCACTATATTAATAAGGGGATCATATTCGGAGTAATGGACAGGAATGGATATAACGCAGGATATAAGAGCGTAGAAGTATTATGCGGTAGTTTCGTTGATTCTTTTCAGTCAAGCTATGTAAGCATTGCGACAGATATATATACAGCAATGAATATTGATCAAAAATAATGCAAAGGGATTCAAGCTATGAAAGAACTATGGGATAGGATATTCAATAGCATAAAGACCAAGATTATTGTAATATTTGTTCTGACTATGTTTCTAACAAGTGCTTCAGGCATATTTATTTTGGGGTTATCGAGTAACATAATAGAAAAAATGGATGATATGTTCGCCGGCAACGTTGAAATTGATAAATTTCTTAACGATTTGTATGATGTAAATACCAATCTGACGAATTACCTTGTTACCTCAGATTCCGATAGCTTGATTAACTATTACAGATACAAGGATATTTTCAGTGAGAAGACCAAGAGCATGTTTTCTGAAATACATGGTATATACAGCCAGAATGATTTGATTTACAAGGATATCGCATACATGGTCGATTCATATTTTAATGAAGCGGAAGCGGCTGTTGAGGCAAAAAGAACAGATAACGCAGATAATTATATTGCAAGGTACACAGAGGCAAACCGTATAACAGGCTATATCCGAACATATACTGACCGCCTGAACCTTAACATTTTAAATACTAATACAACCCAATATCTTGGTATGTCAGAGAATCTAAACAAGCTGAGGACAGCGAATCTGGTTCTTATAGTATCTGTAATACTGCTCAATGTTCTTGTCATTTCTTATCTGACCTATAACATGACAAAACCGATTATTAAGCTTGCGCATTCAGCTGAGGAAATGTCTAAGGGAAATTTTGACACTGATGATGTCGAAGTATATTCACAGGACGAGCTTAGCATAATGGCAAACGCATTTAACGCGATGAAGCAAAGTATAAGGAATTACATCAGCGAGTTGCACAGCAAGGCTGATACAGAATCACAGCTTTTGGAGCAGCAGATAGAAAATTTAAGGATACAGTCGCTGCTTGTAGATGCCGAAATGAAGGCGCTGCAAATGCAGATAAATCCGCATTTCCTTTTCAATACACTCAATGCAGGTGTGCAGCTGGCTATGATCGAAGGTGCAGACAGGACATCGACTTTTCTTGACAATATGTCAATGATATTTAGATACAATGTTAAGAGCCTTGACAGAAAGGTCAGGATTAGAGATGAGATCGATACTATAAAGGCCTACGAAGACCTGTTTATCGTCCGCTTCGGGGACATTATGAGGTTCGAATACAACATTGACCAAAGCTTGCTTGATATAGATGTTCCGCCTCTAATTATTCAGCCTCTTGTAGAGAATGCTACTATTCATGGTATTGGAAACATGGAGAGAGGCGGCATAATTAATATCTCGATCAGTAAAGATGATACTGTTATTAGAATTTGCGTTCAGGATAACGGAGCCGGGATGAGCGAGGAAACAAGACAGAAGGTATTAGACTGTCAAAGGTTTGAAAATGATGTATCCGGAAACATGACAGGAATTGGGATATACAACGTTGTCCAGAGGTTGAAGCTGTTTTTCAGATGCGAAGATGTGATAGAAGTTGAGAGTGCTCAGGGCAAAGGTACTAAGGTGATTTTAAAGATACCATGCAATTCTCTGCTGGAAAAGGTTGACGATATGAAATTGTTGATGAACGTCAAGTAAATGGTGAGGTGATTCTTTGTGTATAGCCTAATGGTATGTGATGATGAACAGATAATGATCGAGTCAGTGCAGCATATCGTGGAAAAAGAATTCAGCAACGTAAAGATTATCGAAACTGCAAGATCAGGAAGAGAAGCGATAGAAAAAACGTTGACAATAAAACCCGATATCATACTTACGGATATCAAAATGCCGGGTATAAACGGTCTTGATGCAATTAAAGAGATAAAAAAAGTACATAGCGATGTAAAGATAGTTATAGTATCTGTATATGAGTTTTTCGAGTATGCAAAACAAGCTGTAGAACTGGGAGTCAGTGAATATCTGATAAAGCCTGTGAAAAAGGAAAGGCTGGTAGATACTCTGCAGAGGATAATTGATCAACTGGATACCGAAAGGCAGAAATACAAATGGGAGCTTGAGACAAAAGAGAGGATTGAAATGATGCTCTCTGCGGTTGAACACAGTTTCATTTATTCATTGCTTTTTGCACAGGTACAGGCGAAAGATATTATTAAGTATAAAAAGGAATTTTTCAGTATAGAGATTGAGACTGGCTTCATCTTTGTGCTGACTTTCAACAAAAGAGGGAAAAGCAGTAATTATGAATCTCAATTGGATGACAGCCTGGATAATCAGGAAATTTATACACTCCTAAAGAATAATTTCAAGCACAGGTTTAAGTGCATAGTAGGCCCTGTAATGATGGACAGGGTAGTCGTATATGTTGCTCAAACCATTGATGATCTGTACCAGCAGAGAGTGCAGTCAATAACTTATATAGAAGATAGTATGCGAATACTGGAGGATAAGTTCAATATTGAATTCAAGGTTGGAATAGGCAGGATCTACAATGACCAGGACATAATGACATCTTATCAGGAGGCGTTAAAAGCGCTGAATTTCAGTGAAGGTGACAAGGTATTACATATTGATGATATTGCTCCAAATGTATACAATGTGGGGTATGATTTCGTGACTCAGGAGAATAAACTGATAATCGGTCTCGAAAATGGCGATGTGCAAAGATGCATGACAATTTTATCCGATATCTTCCGAAAATATCCTAATTTTTTTGAACAGGAGAGTATTCATTACAGAATTATCGAGATGATGGCAGCGGTTCGGCGGGTCGCGACGGAGAATGGAATCAGAGATAATGTCGAGCCAGGATACTATATTAAAAGGATACTAAGCTGCAGGTCAGGTGAAGAACTCGAGCATATATGTGCAGAGGAGATAAGGCATATTGCATGCGAAATAAGCGTTAGGAAGAGATGCAATATCGGGAAGATAGTTGAAGAAACTAATGCGATCATAAACGAAAGGTTTGATCAGGATTTAAATCTGGATGACATATCAAAGAAGCTACACATCAGCCCTCAATATTTAAGTCGGCTATATAAAAGTGAAACCGGAGAGAATTTTATTGATAGATTAACTGCAGTACGAATTCAAAATGCAAAAAAGCTGATGAAGGAAAGCAAATATAGCATTAAAGAAATCTGTTATATGTCGGGATACGCTGATCCCAACTACTTTAGCAAGTTGTTCAAAAAGCACGAGGGTATATCTCCGACGGACTATCAGAAGCAAATACTCTAAGAGATGGGAGGCTTGTTGTGAAGAAGGCATGTGTATTATCATTGGCGGTGCTTTTATTATTCTTATATGGCTGCAACTCAGACAAGCCATCTGATCGTGAAGATGATGTCCTGAAAATTGGGTTTATCTATGAAACCATGACTGTGGAAAGGTGGCAACGGGATAGGGACATATTTGTGGCAAAGGCCGAGAACTTAGGGGCAGAGGTCATCGTGAAGGATGCTTATGAGGATAGTGATCGTCAAAGGGAGATCGGCGTTGAAATGATCAATCAAGGAGCAGATGTTCTGGTGATTGTCGCTTTCGATAAGGACAGCCTGAAAGACCTTGTTAAGTACGCACACAACCATAATGTGAAGGTGATTGCGTATGACCGAATGATAAGGGATGTAGATGTTGACTTTTACATATCTTTCGATAATACAGAAGTAGGTCGGTTAATGGGTAAATCTGCAACAGACAATGTGCCTGAAGGGAATTATCTGATTTTAAATGGTTCGCAAAGGGACAATAATTCGTCTATGTTAAAAGATGGATATTACAGCGTTCTTAAGCCATTTATTGACAGCGGAGATGTTAATATCGTTGGTGAGACTTGGATAGATGACTGGCGTGACGAGGGATCTTATACTTATGTTAGTGAAATCCTGAACAAAGGTCAGGAGATTGATGCCATCATTGCAGCGAATGATCAGCTTGCGAAGGGTGCAATAACGGCTTTAAGCGAGAACAGGCTTGCAGGGAAGGTGTTTGTTACAGGGCAGGACGCTGAACTGGGAGCCTGTCAGAGAATAGTTGAAGGGATGCAGGGCTCCACAGTCTATAAACAGATTAATATCCTTGCTGAGAGAGCGGCCGAGACTGCCGTAAAAATGGCAAGGGGCGAAGATATCGATCAATATCAAGAAGTGTCAAACGGGGCATATAATGTCCGTTGCATGATTCTCTGGCCTCTTCTTGTTACTAAGGAGAATATCAATGACACTGTAATAAAGGATGGTTTTTTTACGGCTGAGCAGGTGTACGCAAACGTACCGAAGGATTGATTATAGTTTATCAAGTTGCTCTTCGTGAATTGTACGTTGCTGTATGAGAAAAATATATTTTATGGAGGTCTATTATGTTCAAAGGAGTATATACTCCTTCAATCACTGTTTTTAAGAAGGATGGTAGCATTGACTGGCAAGGGAACGAAAAGGTGTTGCATCATCTGATAAATAAAGGAATGAATGGAATCCTTGTTTTAGGGAGTATCGGGGAGTTTTTCAGCCTGAGTATGCAGGAGAAAAAGGAGTTTATCAGCTTTGCTATCAAGACTGTCGCGGGAAAGGTACCTCTTTTGGTTGGGACGGGGGGAACCAATATGGATGAGGTTGTTGAGTTGACTCAATTTGCTGAAAACAAAGGAGCCACCGCTGTTATAGCCATTTCTCCATATTACTTCAAGCTGGACGAAGCAAACATCTATAGATATTATGCGACAGTGGCAAAATGTGTGGAACTGCCTGTGCTGCTTTACAATTTCCCTGATAGAACTGCTGTGAACTTTAGTCCGGAGTTGGTTTTAAGACTGGCTCTCGATTTTAAAAACATCATAGGCATCAAGGACACAGTGGACAATATCAGCCATACCCGGAAGCTTATCCGTATTGTTAAGAGCCAGCGAATGGATTTCTCTATACTTTCCGGCTTTGATGAATATCTTGTACTGAATCTACTAGCTGGTGGGGATGGACTCATTGGGGGACTTTCCAATGTAGTTCCGGCTCTGTTTGTCGATTTGTATAATGCCTGTATTAAGAAGGACTTTGACACAGTTAAGGCGCTTCAGACAAAGGTATGTATTTTGATGGGTCTATATGACATATCTCAACCCTTTGTATCATCTATAAAAGCAGCTGCTTCCATTGCAGGCCTGAATACAGGATGCGCCATGAGAAAGCCTGCAGAAGAGCTGGATAGCGAACAAATAGGAAGGGTACGTGAGATTTTGAATAGTATTGAAAGATGATTATATCGTAGATGCCACCCAACTTTTACACATAATAACCGTAAATCTGGAAATAGCAATTCTGATACAAGAAGATATGGAATTGAGGATATCACATAGAGCGCCATGCTAAACATAAATGCATTGAGGGGGATTAATGTCTTATGAGTAAAAAGGATGAATTCATAGAAATTTACACTAAGCACATACATCGGGAGGGTGCCGACAAACTACTGGAATATCTATTATCAAAATCGTCTGACTTTTTTACAGCGCCGGCGAGTACAAGGTACCATGGCTCATATGAGGGAGGATTGGTCGAGCATAGCGTTAATGTTTATCATTGCCTTAAAGATTATTTGCTGCGTGACAGGGCAAGGGATATATATAGCATGATATATGATGATGAAGCTGTTGCCATTGTTGCGCTTTTGCATGATTTATGCAAGATTAACTGCTATAAACCCGGTACTCGAAATGTAAAAGACGAAAATGGTATTTGGCAGACAGTAGCTACATACGAATATGAAGATAGCCTTCCATATGGGCATGGAGAAAAATCGGTGTATATAGTCACCGGATTCATGAGATTGTCCCGCGAAGAGTCCTTCGCAATCAGATACCATATGGGCTTCTCCGGTATTGAAGACAAAAGAAATATTGGCGATGCATTTGAGCAATTTCCATTAGCATTTGCGTTGTCTACATCGGATATGGAAGCAACTTATTTTGTTGATGGGAAGAATAGATGATATCTTACTGAAGCCGTCCTATGCCCAACTTCTCCATGAGTGTTCTTATAATGGTATTTCTATGTTTTTGCTTGTTATGCGTGCTCAATTATCAGGCATCATTTCCACCAATGTAGCAAGAAAATTCTATATTAATGCTTCCAAAGCTAGCTGGAGAAAAAATGAAGCGGTCCGAATGCTGCTCAAAATTCCATATGATGAAATTGTTTCGCACTGCTGCTTCAGCGAGGACAGGTGATGCATAATGGACATTTTGTCAGATTACCAAAGAATGAAATAGCATCCTAACTTCAACATCTAAAAAATAGATTTTAGTAGCTATAGGTGTCGGAGGGTTCAATTATACCATATATCAGTTTACATATTTTTATGATAAAATGTATTTTATCTTTTTAACAAAAGAAAGGGTGTGTTTAGGTGATTAGCAAAACTGGTTTGACTGCGGTGAAAGGCTTTAAGTATTCCGGAATCAATGCTGGCGGCGGCAGCAGGAAAAAGAATATCGGACTCATTTACTCAACCACCGAGGAAACCTACGGCGCAGCGGTCTATACAAAGAGTGACATAAAAGCTGCCTCCGTACTCATATCAAAGGAAAATGACGGCGCCACAAGCAGGAAGAGGGCGGTCTTGATAAATAGCGGCAACGCGAATGCCTTTACAGGGAAAAAGGGCTATAAGGATGCAAAAGGTTGTGCTTCAGAAGTATCGAATCTACTCGGCCTTGAGCCAGAAGAGGTATACATTGGATCCACCGGTGTGATAGGCCAGAAGCTCGAGACAGACAATATCCTGCGGGGTATTGGAAAAGCCGCGGAGCAACTGATGGAGGGTGAGAATAAGGCGCTCGACTTCATAGAGGCCATTATGACAACCGATACAAGGGTTAAGCAGGCGTCAGTCAGCTTTGAAATCGGAGGGAAGACCATAAATATTGCCTCCTGTGTAAAGGGAGCGGGGATGATCATGCCTGATATGGCGACAATGCTGTGTGTTATCACTACCGACGCAAAGATTAGCCCTGATATGATGTCGAAGGCTTTAACTGGGGCAGTTGAGAACACCTTTAACTGCATAACTATTGACGGGGACACCAGCACGAATGACAGCATATTCTTTCTTGCCAACGGCCTTGCCGGTAATGAGCTCATTGACAGCGACGGAGAGGATATGAAGGAGTTTGCCAGGAATCTCAATATCCTCATGGAGCATATGGCCAAAGAGGTAGTTAATGACGGGGAAGGCGTGACAAAATTCATTACAATAAATGTCCTCAATACGCCTGACAGAGAGCAAGCCAAAAAAATTGCCTTTTCTATTGGCAACTCGCCCTTGGTGAAAACCACATTTTATGGGCAGCAATTGAACTGGGGAAGGCTGATGATGGCTATTGGAAAAGCACAAACCGGACTTAACTGCGACATTATTGATGTCACCATAAATAACTATAAAGTGGTGGAAGAGGGCGAGCCTACTTTGAGCTCAGAAGAATTCAGACAGGCGGAGCAGTCGCTTTCCGATAGAAACATCGACATATTGATTGATTTTAAGCAGGGCAGAGAGAAAATAAGAATTTGGACCTGCGACTATTCCCTGGATTATGTAAAGATAAATGCGGATTATATGTCTTGAGGATTTGAAATAAGGTGTGCGAAACTAAATGCTATCCCCGAATTTGGAGGACTAGAGAGATTGTCAAGAGATGAATTGCATGCAATTGATGAATGGCTCTTAGCAAATCATTTTATGCTGAAAACAAAGGGCTTATATCCTGTTTTACATTCCACTTATGATGGAATTCATTATGCTGAGAAAATAACAGTTGCCAATCTTAAAAATTTGAAAAAACAACTTGATCAGAAATGATTTTCTACAATATCACCGGCAATTCTTCATAAACCAAAAATTTCTTGCATTTATTTTCAATATAGTATACAATTATATTGTTATTTAACAGGTGTTAAAATTG
>JAAYBT010000057.1 GCA_012730015.1 Clostridiaceae bacterium | reverse complement strand
TCATTTGCTTATTCTCCATAAGGTCTATTTAGGCAAGTTTCAGATAGGCCTATACTTGACAATATAGATATAACTATATATGTTGTCAAGTAGATTTATGCATCTGATTTCGTGAAAATTATAGTTACTTTTATAGCTATGCCAGGCTTTATTGTTGTGATATAATAACCTAATGAATAAATATAAATATGAATTGCACAGGGACTTAAAGAAATATGCTATATTTGATTTTAGCGAATTGAGGCTCAAACCTTATATGGCAAGGGTGATAAATTTTTTTGCTGCAATAAGCCGTGTGTTCTTCCGTCCCGGTGTAGATATAAGAAGAAGCAAGACAAAAATCAAAGGCTATAAAGGCGAAGAAATACTTGTGACGATTTATGAGCCAAAGGATATAGAAGAAAATGCCCCCTGTGTGCTGTATTTTCACGGTGGCGCTTTTTTTCTACAAGAGTTCAGTCACATGCATAAGCTGGTTTGCATATATGCCAGGAATGTTAGGTGCAAGATGATTTTGGTTGATTACAGGCTTACGCCCAAGCATCCTTTCCCTGTGGGAGTTGAGGATAGCTACAGTAGCCTTCTTTGGGCTCACAGCCATGCAGATGAGCTGGGCATAGATACTCGAAGGATAGCGGTTATGGGTGATAGTGCCGGTGGCTGCCTGGCAGCTGCAGTAGCTCAGATGTCAAGAGATAGGAAAGGACCCTCGATCTGCTTTCAATCCTTGATCTATCCGGTACTTGACCACTCGCAGACAACACAGTCTATTAAGGACTTCAATGATGCTCCCTGCTGGAGCTCCAATCTTAATAGACAAATGTGGAGGGTTTATTTGAAAAATGGTGACCATGGTATGCTCAACTATGCCTCGCCAGCGAGTGCAGCCTCCTTATCAGACCTTCCACCTGCATATATAGAGACCCCGGAGTATGATTGCCTGCGCGATGAAGGCATTGAATATGCAAAGAGGCTTATGGACAGCGGTATCAAAGTTGAGTTAAATACGATAAAGGGAACATTCCACGGCTTTGATATTCCGCTTTACAGTGAAGTAGTAAAGGCTGCATTGGACGCAAGATGTAATACATTGATAGAGGCATTCACGACTGGAGAATAAGCTGAAGCAGGAAGGAGCGCAAGTATGAGTGAGGCTGCCATCATTAGAATTGAGAATCTCAATAAGACCTTTGGTAATGGCGGAAATGCTGTGGTAGCGCTGGACGACATTAACCTGTCTGTTAAACAGGGTGAGGTATTCGGTATTATTGGCCTGTCAGGCGCTGGAAAGAGTACGCTGGTTAGGTGTATCAACCTTTTAGAGAAGCCTACAACGGGCAATGTGATATTTGACGGAAAGGATATTACTCTTCTTTCAGATCGTGAGTTGAGGGATGTGCGCCAATCCATCGGAATGATTTTTCAGGGCTTCAATCTGCTGATGCAGCGCACCGCGTTAGAAAATATATGTTTTCCTCTCGAGCTTGCAGGAGTTTCGCGTAAAGAAGCGAAGCAGCGGGCGCGCGAGATGCTTAACACGGTTGGACTTGCGGAAAAGGAAAATGCCTATCCGGCACAGCTGTCCGGCGGACAGAAGCAGCGCGTTGCCATAGCAAGGGCTTTGGCCACAAGGCCAAAGGTATTGCTCTGCGATGAGGCAACAAGTGCCCTTGATCCCACCACCACACAGTCAATTCTGTCACTGCTCAAGGATCTAAATAAGAAGCTAGGCCTTACGGTGATAATTATAACTCATGAGATGAAGGTAATTGAGCAAATATGCAACAGAGTGGCTATTATTGACAACAGCCATATTGAAGAGATTGGGACAGTAGATGACGTGTTCCGCCATCCGAAAACACAGGCAGCTAAAAAACTGATTTTCCCCAGGGGAGAGATGACCAAAAGCATTGCCAAGGGAGGCAAGTATCTGCGCATTGTATTTGACGGCAACTCTTCTGATCAGCCTGTTATTGCAAATATGGTGTTGGAATGTGGTGAACCTGTAAACATAGTTTTTGCCAACACAAAGGATATCGATGGCAAGGCTTATGGACACATGATTATACAAATTCCTGACGATCCTGTGATTTACCATAAGATTACTTTGTATCTTGATTTAGAGAAAATTACGTATGCGGAGGAGAATTACGATGTTTAGCAGCCAGATGTTTGTTTTAGTAGCTGTAGGATTCCTTGAAACCCTGTATATGACTATTATTTCAACGGCAATGGCTTATATCGTAGGCTTGCCTCTGGGAATGATACTGGCGGTAACCGACAAGGACGGTATTTCTCCGAATGTCCCAATAAACAAAATTCTCGGAGGCATAGTGAATGTTCTGCGCTCTGTGCCCTTTGTCATTTTGCTGGTTTTAGTAATGCCTTTGACAAGAGCTATTGTGGGGACATCTATCGGCTCGAGTGCCACGATTGTTCCCTTAGTCATCGCATCGGCGCCCTTTGTTGCGCGTATGGTGGAGAGCTCAGCAAAGGAGGTGGACAGGGGCGTTATAGAAGCGTCCCTATCAATGGGTGCCTCAACCTTTGAAATCGTGCGCAAGGTCATGCTGCCGGAGGCCAAGCCCTCACTTATCGTGGGAGCGGCTATTGCGACTACTACCATTCTTGGTTATTCAGCCATGTCCGGCTTTGTTGGAGGTGGCGGACTGGGTACTATTGCGATTAACTATGGATATTATCGATCAAGAACAGATGTTATGCTGATTATGGTAGTTGTGCTGGTACTGATAGTGCAGGTTTTCCAAGAGGTTGGGAACATAATATCCAGAAGATGTGACAAGCGCATAAGCTAGCAATAGCAAGAAGCATATGCATAAATATTTGTTGCGTATATGATGGTTGATGGATATAATTTGAATGAAATACATATTAAAAGGAGAATGATTATGAAGAAGATATTACCGATTACTTTGGCATTTGTTTTGTCGATTTGCCTATTAGCAGGTTGTGCAGCAAAGAATAAGACTCTTGTTGTTGGGGCAAGTGTAACACCCCATGCGGAAATCCTGGCAGTTGCCAAGGAAATTCTCGCTGAGAAGGGCATAACCCTTGATATTAAGGAATTTAACGACTATATACAGCCCAATTTGAACGTGGAAAGCGGTGACCTAGATGCTAACTACTTCCAGCATAAGCCCTACATGGATGGGTTTAATGTAGAAAACAAGACTCACCTCGTTGCAATAGCGAATGTGCATTATGAGCCCTTCGGCATTTATGCCGGAAAAACAGCTTCCTTTGATGAGCTGGCTGATGGAGCTACAATTACAGTCCCCAACGATGGTACAAATGAGGCTCGTGCCCTTATGTTGCTTGAGGCTCAGGGACTCATCACACTAAAGGAGGATGCAGGCTTTTCAGCAACCATTTTAGACATTGAAGATAATCCTAAAAATCTCGAAATAGTAGAGCTGGAAGCGGCTCAGCTTACTTTGTCATTGCAGGATGTGGATATGGCTGTAATCAATGGTAACTTTGCGATACAGGCAGGTCTTAATGCCTTAAAAGACGCATTGGCAACCGAGGATAAGGATTCCGATGCTGCCCAGACCTATGCAAATATTATTTGCGTTAAGGAAGGCAACGAGAAGAATGCTGCTGTTCTTGAGCTGATTGAGGCGCTTAAGAGTGATAAGGTCAAGGCCTTTATAGAAGAAAAATATGAGGGCGCGGTAGTACCATTGTTTTAGAGTGGATGCTTATGAAGCTGTCATTTTTATAGGATAGGGATAAAGAGGCCGTGTACCTATGCCAGAACAGGTATGCGGCCTTTTCATTTTATCAAATTGGGTGTTGACTAATAAAGGCATTTAAACTAAACTGTATTTAATTGAACATGACAATAACTTAAGCGTAAATAGGAACTATTTCCGGAGTTGAAAGGCCTATGGAGAAAAGAAATAGCAAAATAAAATATTTCGAGAGTATCCCTGCTGTTCCGAAAAGGGAAATGATATTGTCAAGACTCGGCTATCGCAAGGATATAACCGTACTGGGCAGCAAGGAACTGTCACAGCTGGAAGAAGCAATCGAGCTGGGTGCCAGCCTATGCAAGCCTTCGGGAGCATATATGTTTGTTCCAATAGCTTCATTGGGCGGCTGTGAGACAGTTTTGGATAACGGTATATTCTTCCGCAGTCAAAGCCTTTCAAAGCTGCTTGAGGACAGCCGCTGTGTGGTTCTTATGGCTTCGACTGTAGGCAGGGAAGTGACCGAGAGAATTTTCCATGATGTAAATGAGGGTGATGCATCCAAGGGCCTAATCATTGATTCTGTTGCGTCACAGACTGCCGACGCGGCTCTTGATTGGATGATGCATTTTCTGGGCAAGATGCTTGTCAGGGAGGGTAAGAAGTTGACAAAGCACAGATACAGCCCCGGATTTGGTGATTTGCCTCTTGTGTATCAAAAGGATATTTTTAATGCTCTTCAGTTGGAGCGGCTTGATATCGCGCTGACGGAAAAATTCATGCTGGTGCCCGAAAAATCAGTTATTGCCATCGCGGGTGTTGAGGAAAAGGGGAGTTGAAAGGCTTATGAATAAGGCTCAATTTAGCGAAATGATATCGAAGAAGGTAATGATATTGGATGGAGCTACCGGAACGCTGCTGCAAAAGCGTGGCATGCCTGCGGGAGTTAGTCCTGAAAAGTGGGTGATCGACAATCCCAGTGTCATTATCCAGATACAGAGAGAATACATCGATGCAGGCTCTGATATTATTTTTTCCTGTACCTTTGGAGGGAATAGAAGTAAGCTTGGCGACTATGGCTTGGAAGGTCAGACGTTTGAAATGAATCGCAGGCTTGCAGCCCTATCTAGAGAGGCTGCGGGTCAAAGGGCTCTGGTCGCGGGAGATATTGGCTCTACAGGGAGGTTTGTCAAGCCCTTTGGAGATATGCCTTTTGAGGAATGCGTGAATATTTACAAGGAACAGGTTCGTGGATTGCTGGAGGGCGGGGTTGATCTGTTTGCCATTGAGACCATGCTGGACATACAGGAAACGAGGGCTGCTCTGTTAGCCATAAAGGAGAGCTGTGATCTGCCAATTTGTGTGAGTATGACCTTCGATGAGGCGCAAAGGACGCTTACGGGGGCCGACCCTATTACAGCTCTGATTACACTTCAAAGCCTCGGAGCGGACGCTTTTGGCTGCAATTGTTCCACGGGGCCCGCCCAGATGGTGGAAATAATAAGAATGCTCAAGCCTTATGCCAGAGTACCGCTTCTGGCTAAGCCGAATGCGGGAATGCCCAGACTTGTCAATGGTGAGACTGTTTTTGACATGGGAGCCGCTGAATTCGGATCTTATACGGAAAGCTTTGTTGAGGCGGGAGCAAACTTGATTGGTGGCTGCTGTGGGACCTCGCCGGAATATATCAGTGAGCTGCGTCGGCACAGTTACGGCCTCAAGCCACTGGATGTGGAGTATAAAGCATACAGCGCAGTTACATCTTCGAGAAAAACAGTATTTTTTGGTGAGGATAACCCGCTGGTTCTTGTTGGCGAGAGGATTAATCCTACGGGGAAAAAGCTTCTCCAGGCGCAGCTGAAAGAAGGCTCAACCCATGAGTTGAGGAGGCTCGCACTGGAACAGACAGACAAGGGCGCCCAGATTCTGGACGTAAATGTTGGAATGCCGGGTGTTGATGAAAAGGAGCTAATGGTCAAGGCGATAGAGTTGTTAGGTGGAGTCAGCGATGCGCCACTCAGCCTTGATTCTTCGTCACCGGAGGTGCTTGAGGCGGCTCTGAGAATTTATCCCGGGAGAGCTTTGATCAATTCGATATCTAGTGAAAGAATAAAGCTAGAGAAGCTGCTTCCTGCTGCAGCAAAATATGGGGCAATGTTTGTACTGCTGCCCCTCAGCGATGGTGGAGTTCCCCAGACCGCAGCGGAGAGACAGCAGATTGTAAAAAGTGTCTTTGAAGCGGCTGCCGAGTATGGTTATAAGAAAAATGATATTGTTGTGGATGGACTGGTTATGACTGTATCCTCCAGTCAGGAAGCGGCGGCAGAGACATTGAAGCTAATCGAATGGTGCAGTAGAGAGTTTGGCTGTGCTACAATTGTCGGGCTTTCAAATGTATCCTTCGGATTGCCTGAGAGGGGTTGGATAAATGCTGCCTTTTTAGCCATGGCTGTTGGCAGGGGACTTACAATGGCTATCGCAAACCCATCCGACGAGCTGCTCATAAGCATAAAAATGGCTTGTGATGTCTTAACGACTAAGGATGTAGGCAGCAGGGCTTACATATCATATTTTAACAGCCTGGAAAAGCCCTCAACAGATCAGGCTCAGACTATTCATAACGGTAAAGCTATGTCTACGGGCGAAAGAATATATGATGCGGTTATGAAGGGCGATAAGGAAGGAATTCCACTACTTATTGAAGATGCCATTGGCGAGGGTATGATATACGGAGATATTGTTGACAAATTCCTTATACCGGCTATAAATGAGGTTGGAAAGCTATTTGATGAGAAGAAGTACTTTCTTCCCCAGCTTATTCAGAGTGCTGAAGCAATGAAAAAGGGATTTGACTGTGTGGAGCCACTATTAGCAAAAGAAAAAGCGGATGAGGCTTCCGGAGCAGACCCAAAGGCCGGTGCCGATACTGAAGAAGAGGCGAGCATAACTAAGCGAAGAGGTAAAGATGTAATTGTGCTTGCTACCGTGAAGGGCGATATTCATGATATTGGCAAAAATATTGTTGGGCTGATGCTTAAAAATTACGGCTTCGAGGTTCATGACCTGGGGAAGGATGTCAGTGCTGAAAGAATAGTGGAGGAGGCCAGACTCTCGGATGCAGCGATTATAGGTCTGTCCGCCCTGATGACGACAACGATGGTGGAGATGAGAAATGTGATAGAGCTGGCTAAGGAGGAAGGATTGCATTGCAGCTTCATGGTTGGTGGTGCTGTTGTGAACGAGGATTATGCCAGAGAAATTTGCGCCGATGGATACGCAAAGGATGCCTATGAGGCGGTAAAGCTTGCAAAAAGGCTTGTTGATGGCGTTAAGAAAGCATAATGCGTATATCATCATAAAGCACATATAAAGCACGTATAAAGCAAACAATGTGATTAGTATATAAATATCGGGGTATAGATTTACTAATGACTTAAAAACATGCATTGAAGCTGATGCATATTCTTTTTTGAAAATGGAGGTATGAATGATGAATGAGTTGTCGGTATATCGTTGTGCGAAATGCGGGAATATTGTAATGATGTTAAAGTCTGGCGGAGGTACACTTACCTGCTGCGGTCAGGAGATGACAAAGCTAAAGGCAAATACCGTCGATGCTTCTCAGGAAAAGCATGTACCTGCGCTTAAGGTTGAGGGCGAAAAGCTAATGGTTGATGTAGGCTCGGTGTTACACCCGATGCTGGAGGAGCATTTTATTGAATGGATTGCAATGGTCAGGGGTAATAGAGTTGAGCTTGTTTACCTGAAGCCCGGAATGGAGCCAAAGGCTGAATTTATATATAGGCCCGGAGAGGACGCCATTCTTTACACAGGTAAGGATGACGAAGTGGTTCCCAACTGTGAAGGTGTCCCCTGCAACTTTGTTTGCAAGGATAAACCCGCCGAAAAGGTTGTTGTCTATGAATACTGCAATCTTCACGGCCTTTGGAAAGCAGAGCTGTAATTGATGCAAACAAAGGATTTTACCATTTAAACAAAAGGCAATACCGCGGTGATTGTTAACCTGGCTGTGTTAAAAATAGCTGTTAGGGCTAATGGCGGCTGTTACACTCATCGCGGTATTGACAACCGCTGCACCCATGACAGCCGCTTTTACTCCTGCGCATGTATCGCAGGGTAAGTAACACAAGTACTATTATTATTGCAAGAAGTATATAATCAATTATCCTCATATCTATTCACTCCTAACTAAACAAGCAAGCGTCCAAGCTGTAAAACTATAAATGCAACCACCCACGCTACCGCTGTCTGATATATGGCCACTCCCAGAGCTGCCTTTGTGCTGTTCATTTCGCGTTTTACAGCAGCAACTGCTGCAACACAGGGACAGTAAATCAGTGTGAAGGCCAGGAATGAGAGCGCGGAAAGGGGCGTAAATATCTGTGATAGCGCAGAGGGAAGAGCTGCAGCACTTGTGCCTGTAAGGACCGCAAAGGTGCTGATGACTGCCTCCTTAGCCATAAATCCTGTAATCAGAGCGGTCGACGCACGCCAGTCTGAGAAGCCCAGGGGAGCAAAGATTGGCGATATAAGCCTGCCAATATCCGCGAGCATGCTGTTTGAACTGTCTGCAACCACGTTGAAGCGCAGGTCGAAGGTCTGGAGAAACCAAATGATCAAGGATGCAACAAAGATAATGGTAAAGGCTCGTGTCAAAAAGTCCTTTGCCTTATCCCAAAGAAGCAGAACAACGGTCTTAGCACTAGGCAAACGATAGTTGGGAAGCTCCATGATAAATGGTACGGGCTGACCGCGATAGACCGTCTTATTAAGCAATAGACCACTAATGACAGCCAGCAGCATTCCCAGCACATAAAGAGATAGCATTACAAGCGCACGGTGTTCAGGGAAAAAGGCCATAGTGAACATGCCGTATACTGGGAGCTTTGCGCTGCAGCTCATAAAGGGGGTCAGAATAATTGTCATCTTGCGGTCGCGAGTGCTTGTCAAGGTCCGTGTTGCCATGATTGCCGGCACAGTGCAGCCAAATCCAATCAGCATCGGTACGAAGCTTCGTCCTGAAAGACCAATCCTGCGCAGCAGCTTATCCATAACAAATGCAACACGCGCCATATATCCACTATCCTCAAGAATTGACAGGAAGAAGAAGAGCACCACTATGGTTGGAATAAAGGACAGCACGCTGCCTACACCGGCAAAGGCACCATCAACGACCAATGAAATCATGACCTTATTGAAGCCTCCCGAAGTGAGTACATCTCTCGCAGCCTCGCTTATCCGGCCAATACCATCTCCTAGCAGGTCGCTCAAAAAGCTGCCGATCACACCGAAGGTCAACCAAAAGATAAGGCCCATGGCAGCCAGAAATATTGGCAAAGCAAGGCACTTGTGAGTCAAAAATTTGTCTATTTCTATGCTGCGCAGATGATGCTTGTTAACCTTTGGTTTTAACACAGTGTCGGTACAGAGCTTATCAATAAAGCTATAACGCATATCTGCGATTGCGGCCTTTCTATCTGTCCCCATGGAATGCTCCATCTCCTTGATGCTTTCCTCAATGGAGGATACCTCGGAGTCTGAAAGCTTAAGCGATTCTAAAAGGGGCTGGTCGCCTTCTACAATCTTCGTTGCCGCGAATCTCCTGGGTACATCTATACGTTCTGCATGGTCCTCAATAAGATGAGCAACTGCATGAATTGTTCTGTGCACGGCGCCTGAACAAAAATCCTGCCTTTTTGGGAGTTGCTTTGCCTCGGCCGCTTTTATGGCAGTATCGATGAGCTCATCAATACCCTCGTTTTTGCTTGCTGAAATCGGAACGACCGGAACGCCCAGTTCCTCCTGCATCTTTGCGATTTTTATAGTTCCTCCGTTTGACCTAACCTCATCCATCATATTGAGTGCTATAACCATGGGAGTGTTAAGCTCAATCAACTGCAAGCTCAGGTAAAGATTGCGCTCAATATTTGTGGCGTCAACTATGTTAATAATGGCATTGGGATGCTGCTTAGTAATAAAATCCCTTGTGACGATCTCTTCACTGGAATATGGGGAAAGGGAGTATATTCCCGGAAGATCTACAACGGTTATATCCTTGTGCCCGCGCATTATCCCTTCCTTGCTTTCCACCGTAACGCCGGGAAAGTTGCCCACATGCTGGTTGGATCCGGTTAACTGATTGAAAAGTGTTGTCTTACCGCTATTCTGATTTCCCACAAGTGCAAATTTCATAATTATGACCTCTATTTCAGTTTCATTTTTGCCAAATGCTTTATGACTTCTAGCCCTCAACCACTATGTTTTTGGCGTCATCCACACGCAGTGTCAGTTCATAACCCCTTAGGGCCAATTCGATAGGATCTCCCATCGGAGCAAACTTGCGAATCATAACCTGCGTATTCGGTGTTAATCCCATGTCCAGCAGCCGATCACGAAGTGTCCCGTTCCCTTTCACCGCAACAATTTTTGATTTTTTGCCGATTTGAAGTTTATCTAATGTCATTGTGCCACCCCTTTTATTTGCTTGTAATTACTTTTAACCCTTAAAGCACTTTCATTTCTGGCCTTCCTAATTAGTTAGCATATGCTAACGGCTGTTCTTATTATTTGGGGTTAGCATATGCTAATCCCCTTCAAAGCCAAGTGTACGCCTATAAAATCATTTTGTCAACATAAAAACAATCAAAATGCAAAGCAATTTTTATTTTACTGACACGTCGTATGTCTCTATATATTGAGCGGCTAAGTTTGATTAATGTTACATCGCAAAAGCCGTATATGGAAAAACATTGCGAAAGCGGCTTTGAAATGCTAGTATATATAGGGAGTGTCTCGTTGTCAGGAGGGTGATGATTGAAATTACAGGAATCCGGTGAGAATTATCTTGAAATGATTTATGTTTTGTCAAATCAGACGGGATATGTTCGTTCTGTTGATGTTGCTAATGCTATGTCATTTTCAAAGCCAAGTATAAGCCGGGCTATGTCGATTCTGAAAAAGGCGGGGCATATAGAGGTTGACAAGGATGGTCAGATTACACTAACAGAATCCGGGCTTAACATAGCAAGGCGTGTATATAGCCGCCACAATTTGCTGACAGATTATTTGATTGCTCTTGGCGTTAGCAGAGAAACAGCGGCGGCAGACGCCTGTAGGATGGAACATGTTATCAGTCAGGAAACCTTTGAAAAAATCAAGAAGCACATAGAACAAATCAAGTGCCAATAGCAAATCTTTATTATTCATTTTTCCATAAAGTTTTTGGTATATTTTCTTTTATTAGGGGTAACTAAAGGATTGGACGGACCGTTTATATGGTCTACAGGCAACTGAAATAATTTTAAATAAAGGAGAAATATCATGGATCAAATTAAAGGAACGAAGACAGAAAAGAATCTTTTAGCCGCATTTGCAGGTGAAGCACAGGCAAGGACCAAGTATACCTATTATGCATCCCAGGCGAAAAAGGAAGGCTATGAGCAAATGGCTGCCATATTCCTTGAGACGGCGGAAAATGAGAAGGAGCACGCAAAATTGTGGTTCAAAGCATTGAATGGCGGCAGGGTTGGCCCAACAGCCCAGAACCTTAAGGATGCGGCAGAGGGTGAAAATTATGAGTGGTCCGATATGTATAAGGGCTTTGCGAAGGATGCTCGTGAAGAGGGTTTTGAAGAGCTGGCTAAATCATTTGAAATGGTTGCTGATGTTGAGAAGAAGCATGAGGAGCGTTATCTGAAGCTACTCAAAAACCTCGAGGAAGGAAAGGTCTTCCTTAAGGATGGAACAGTCGTTTGGAAGTGTAGAAACTGCGGCCATATTCATGTAGGGACTGCAGCTCCCGAAATTTGCCCGGTTTGCAATCATGCAAGGGCATATTTTGAAGTGCATGCGGAGAACTATTAATACTAATCTTTAGTACTTATTAGTTGGTACACCTAGAGGAAGCAGGGAGACGGTCGACTGCTTCCTTTTTTACTGTCGGCTTTGAAGGCCGGAATAAAGGAGTACCGGCCTTTGGCTTTAGGTCTTCTTTTGCGCTACATAAATGGTTGAAAAACTGAACCAATCGTTCTATAATATTGTCTAGTGTTCTTTTATGCAGCACGGTTGAAGTACGGCGCTTTTATTGAAATACAAAAAAATTCACTATGTTTGAAGAATGGAAGGATGGAGAAAATGCCTATTACTGAATTTTTGTCGCATAATGCCAGAGAGTACGGACAGGAGACCTGCCTTACGGAGATCAATCTGGATCTCCAGGATCGTCACAATGTCATATGGCGTGAGTATGAGCTTATAGAAAACAATCCGGCAGGCGAGTACCGGCGGGAAATGACCTGGCGCGTGTTTGATGAAAAAGCAAACCGGATTGCAAATCTCTTAATACGCAGAGGAATAAAAAAAGGAGATAAGGTTGCTATTCTATTGATGAACTGCCTGGAGTGGCTGCCCATTTATTTTGGTATTTTGAAATCCGGTGCTATTGCAGTGCCACTTAACTTTCGTTATACGGCGGAAGAAATAAAATACTGCCTTGATTTGTCCGATACGATTGCTCTGATATTTGGTCCGGAATTTATCAGCCGTTTGGACGCCGTTCATGATCAGCTTACAAAGCTGAAGCTACTGCTCTTTGCAGGGGAGGATCGGCCTATTTTTGCTGAAAGCTATGATAGGCTTACAGCCAATTGCCCTTCTGAGCCGCCGAAGGTAAGCATTTCGGATGAGGATGATGCGGTCATTTATTTCTCATCGGGCACTACGGGATTTCCGAAAGCAATCCTGCACACTCACGCAAGCCTGATGTCTGCATGCTATACTGAGCAAAACCATCATGGACAAACCCGTGATGACAATTTCTTATGCATCCCGCCTCTTTATCATACCGGCGCTAAGATGCATTGGTTCGGGAGTCTGGTTGCCGGGAGCAAGGCTGTTTTGCTTCGTGGAATCAAGCCGGAATGGATATTAAGAACAGTTTCGGAGGAGAAAATTACTATTGTATGGCTTCTAGTTCCCTGGGCGCAGGATATTCTTGACGCGATAGATAGCGGGGAATTGAGACTGGAGGATTATGATTTATCAAAGTGGAGGCTTATGCATATCGGTGCGCAGCCCGTTCCGCCAAGCTTGATTCATCGCTGGAAGAAGTATTTTCCTAATCATCTTTATGACACGAATTATGGCCTTAGCGAGTCTATAGGCCCGGGTTGTGTGCATTTGGGCGTTGAAAATATTCATAAGGTTGGCGCAATCGGGAAGCCCGGCTACAAATGGGAGACAAGGGTAGTCGATGAGAAGGGCTGCGATATTACATGTGATGAGCAGGTGGGCGAATTGGCCGTTAGGGGGCCTGGCCTGATGAAATGCTACTACAATGATCCACAATCAACTGCCGCAGTGCTCAAGGATGGCTGGCTCTTTACGGGAGACATGGCAAAAATGGATAAGGACGGTTTTATCTTTTTGGTTGACAGGAAAAAGGATGTAATAATCAGCGGCGGGGAGAATATTTATCCTGTGCAAATTGAGGATTTTCTGCGCACAAATAAAGCAGTTAAGGATGTTGCAGTCATTGGCCTGCCTGATAGCCGACTTGGCGAAATTTCAGCAGCGGTCATAGAGTTGAAACCCGGCAGTGAGTGCACCCAGGAGGATATAATGGAATTTTGCGTGTCCCTGCCCCGCTATAAGCGGCCGCGCAAGATTATTTTTGACAAGGTTCCCCGTAATCCTACCGGAAAGATTGAAAAACCGCGCCTAAGGGAGAAATATGGCGTAAGCAATTTAGTTGCCGATCAGACAGAAGGTTAAGAAGGACAAAACGAATCAAACGAGCATTTTGCTAATGTTACATGTTTTGAGTTTCATAATAGATAAATAATGGCATATAAAATAATACGAAAATAACTTTACCCCAAAAAGGAACGAAGAAATCGTACTTTGTGGGGTTTAGTTTTGTAAAATTCAAAAATGCACCCAATAATCTGAGTGGATGGGCGGGGTGTGGCCGCAAGCCCTGCATCGGGTTTCATAACGGCGGCTGGCCGTAGTATCCTGTCTAGCTCTAAAGCGGGCGCAGGCTGGTCGCAAGCATAGCTTACTGCTCGCCCATGCAACCAGGATCATTCGACATCCTGTCTCAGGATCTCGCGCCTGCGGCGTCCATGCCGCAGGGTAGATAAAAGACTTAAAATAGGTAATGCTTTACATTTTCGTCAAATTGCGATAATATTAGTGGTAAAAGACTTAGTTATTTCCACTAACAACATTTTCAGGGGGTATTGTTATGAGTAGTAAAGGACAAACGATCCTCATCTGTGATGACTCACTTCTGGTTAGGAAGAAGATGAAGGACTACTTGAATGAATTGGGTGACTTCAACGTGATAGAGGCATCAAACGGTGAAAGCTCCATTGATATGTTCAGACAAAATAATCCTGACCTGGTTTTTCTCGACATTGTTATGCCGGACAAAAACGGTATAGATGCGCTAAATGAGATGAGGAAGATAAATAGTGAAGCAAAGATTGTTATGCTTTCGTCCTCTGGGACAAGAAAGCATTTGAAGGAGTCTATGGATGCCGGAGCATCGGATTTTATTCAAAAGCCCTGGGAAGAGTCTCAGATTGAGCATATTGTCAAAAATGTTTTCAAATAGGAGTGTGGATTATGTATAGCCAATACTTTGGACAGTATCTTCTAAACAAAAAGCTTATCAAGCCGGAGCAGTTGACTGATGCCCTTGAGTACCAGCGTTCTGTTCGTCTGAAACTGGGCGTTATCGCAATAAACGAGGGATATATGACGCCCGCACAGGTTGAACATGTACATAATATGCAAAAGAGGGTTGATAAGCGCTTTGGTGAAATCGCTATTGAGCAGGGATATATTGACGAGGGCCAGCTAGATTCCATGCTCAATACGCAAAAGCAGGGACACCTTATGCTTGGACAGGCTTTGATAGAGCGTAATTACTTTACAATGGAACAGCTGCAAAGCGCATTGGATAACTACAAAAGTGAGACTGGTATTTCCGGCAGGCAGTTTAATGTGATTGGGAACAACGATACCCAGGTGATCATGGATATCTTCCAGAACTACGGGGAGACTATGATGAATCAAGTCTACAGCGATTATGTCACTCTTCTGATAAAAAATATCATTCGCTTTATAGATGATAGTCCAACTGTGGAAATTAACCAGCTCAAGTCAGGCCTGAATACAGAATGGTTTGTCAGGCAGGATATTTTGGGGAAGATCGCCATGAGCACAGGGATTGCAGCTGACACAGATGCTTTCGTAAAAGTTGCAGGCAGGTTTGCCCAGGAGGAAATCACTGAGCCCGATGAGATGGCACAAGCTTCTGTTGGAGAGTTTCTAAACCTTCACAATGGAATATTCCTTGTCAACATGTCAAATAACGGTGTCGAGCTTGATATGAATCCTCAAAGAGTTTTAAAGGATTACACGATAGAGAATTCGGAAAAAGCCTATATAATAACCTGCCATATGATATGGGGCAAATTTGATGTCATACTGATGTAAAAGAAATAGAGCTATGAAAATAGAGAAGTTGAAAAGGGCCAGGAACACTAAACATGTTTCCGGCCCTTTCTATTTGCAGCAAGTACTTTATTTGCAGTAAGTACTAAATTTGCAGTAAACACTTTATTTTATGCGGAATGCCTTATAGGTTGCCTGTTGAAGGTTAACCTTAAATGTTGTCGTATCTTCAGATGTAAGGCCTTCGATTTCAAGACCTGTAACCAAATCCACCAGCTTGGCATTCTGTCTATCTATGACGACCTTGATGTCCTCCGGATATGGCAGGAAGGATTCTACTACAAAGGTATCGTTATCATAGGTGAACAGGCCTATTTTCGCATTGGCATCTATGGATACCGGACAATTACCCTTGAGGGTCTTCCTAATCAGATTCAAGACTTCTCTGGGATAGTGATACAAATCACCCTGGTCATCGGGAATTGTCAGTATAAACAGATGGCCTTTACCATAGTTGACTGCAATTAGCACAGGGATGTTATTGTCTGATACCAGACCCTCTGCCAACGGCCATACATCGTTGTTGCTGTAATTCATCCAGGGAAGAAGGATAGCTTTGTCTGAAACAGCAACAGCGTCAAGGTTAAGGCCTGTTCTAGACATGCCGTATCTGTTGACCTGTGCCTTATTGCCGGACCAGCGAATATTGGCCAGCTGTCCCAGACCCTTATCTGTAAGAGCCTTTACCAGACCCGAGGTGATAATGACATCTCCTCCGTTTCGCAGGCTTTCTTCAATCTTATCTATAACTTGTGGATTCTTCGCGGCGCTTTGCGTAAGGAATATCTTTGAATGCCCTTGCGGATACTCAGGATATGGCTCTAAAGGAATTCCCAGCATTCCCACATAGTTGTGAAGGTATTCTTCTCCCGTGGAATGGTAGGGTATATAGCATGAGACGCCTGTTGGGTTCCCAAGCTCTCCAAGGAATTCATCTACCTCATCCAGCGCATACCCGGCAAGTGGTGTGAAAATGCTCCAACGCTTATCCATCAATGCCGACAGGCAGAACAGCGTAACCTCCTTTGGCTTGGAAAATAGTGTTAGATTCGCCTGCTCCACATAGTAATTGAGATTGCCCCTGCATTCGAAGGGATCAAACCAACCCCCGCCATTTTTCCCCGGCTTAACATTTTCAAAGTATCTCATGATAAAATAGCTGAGATAGCTGGGCAGATGCTGCTGTGTGTACAAAGGATCCCTTGTTTCGGTGCCCGTGTAAATCATGTCGAAGACAGTTGGTTCATATTCCAGGTGGTAACCGGTTTCCTGAAAGCACTCGTACCAGTTGGGGAATTTGACAATCATGTTTACCTTTGGATTAACCCTCTTTGCAGGCCCCATTACCAGATTGTCCGAAACCTCCTTCATAAGCTGGAGTCTGAACTCTGACCAGCTCTTGTCGCCCTTTGCCTTTATGCAGGAATTGCATTTGCAGTTTGTGAAATAGAAATCATCCAGAATAATCTCATCAAAAAGCGATGCCGTCATCTCTATTGCTGCTTTCAATCTATCCCTGTGCTCTTGGTTTGTATAGCAAAGAGAGGTGAAGCCGAAGGTGTGCTCATGTCCCCTGTCTGTTGTTGTAATGCCGCCTGAGACCTTCATCCCCTTATTCTTAAAGAAGGCTATCATCCGCTCCATATTTTCACGCTCAATGAGCTCTCCGCTGCGGTAGGTCTCAAGATAAATCTTGTCGATGCGCACATGCTTTTCAATAAAGCTGAATCTGTTCTCGAATTCATTTAGATCCTTGATTGCGGTTAAATTTCCTACGGGTGCATAAAGTGCTGTTGCAAAATTGTTGTAATTCATAAATCCTCCTTGTCACAAATTGTACTATGTGTAAAGCATTTTTCCCTAAAGTACTTTTACAGATGTTATATGATTTAATATTATAGTAGATATAACAAACATGCTTGTCAGTAATTGCCCATCATTCCTCGGAAATTGTCTTTTTGTAGATTGAAGGAGAACAGCCCTTTATTTGCTTAAATACTCTGTTGAAATTTTTTATACTCCCAAAGCCGGACTTGAAAGCCACTTCGGTGATGGTGTCGTTTGTATCCCTAAGTAGCTGCGCAGCCTTTTCTACCCGGTAATTGCTAAGATAGCTGCCGAAAGTCATACCGGTAGCTTCCTTGAAAAAGCGTGTAAAATAATACTCGCTAAAGTTTGCCAGTGAAGAAATTTCTGGCAGTGAAATATCGGAACAGTAGTTGTTTTCCACATATGCAAACACGTTCTCAAGTCTTTCCAGACGGTTAAGGCGCCTAATGCGTTTTTGGGGAGAATAGGGCTGCATCGGCACGTTGCGTGCCAATAGAACTAGTATATCCAATAAACGAGCCCTCATTGCAATCTCGCAGGCATCGCCCTTAGCGCAATACTCACCAATGATGGCTGTGATCTGTTCTTCGAGAAGATTATGAACTCCTGCCTCCGATTCCTTCCAAATGGATCTGGCAAAGCATTTGTTTTTAGCAGCGGGGAAAGCTGATTCGAAAAAGGACATGCTAAAATGAAGAATCAGCCTGTTTGTACGTTCAGCTTCGGGGACAAAGTAATGCACATCGCCATCGGTTATAAGCAATATGTCTCTTGGCTCCAGCTTGTATATTTCATTGTTGACTCCAACCCTCAGGCTTCCTTGCGGCACATAAATCATTTCTGCCACCTCATGCCAGTGGGGCGGGAATTCCGATACATCGGTAAAAAACATATTCAATGGAGAATTGGAATGCAACAATTCCTTTTGTTGATGCGCTTTCACAAACAGTCCTCCCTATAAAATCAGGCAAATTATGATTAATAACAATCCGCAGATATCAAGTATATTCTACAATATCCACTATAAAAAAGCCATAAGAACGAGACCTCATTTTGCTATGGCAATTATGATTTGGTGGTCTGTACAGTTTAGTATTTGAAGGTTAGTATCTACAGGTGGTATGTTAGGCTGAATGAGTAGGATGATATATTATGGTTGATGTGTGCAGTTGACATATTTGAGCCGGTACGTGTAGTTGACATATGCGCATAAAAGCGAATAGAATGGAATGACTTGATGGATTTGATTATTGATGGGCTGGCTGAACAAAGCCAGTATTGAGAAAACCCCACTGGAGAATATGAAGAAGAGATTTAAGAAGGTCTATATCGAAATTACAAATTGCTGTAATCTGGCTTGTACTTTTTGCCCAGGAACAGTCAGAAAGCAGGGCTTCATGAGGGTAGATCAATTCGAAGCCGTCCTGAAAAAGCTTCGTGGCTTTACTGACTATCTTTATATGCATGTGATGGGGGAGCCGCTGCTGCATCCGGATTTGGCACAGATTCTTAGCCTGTGCTTCCAGTATGACTACAAGGTAAATATTACTACTAATGGAACATTGATAAAGGCTGTGGCTGATGAATTACTTGATGCTAAAGCTCTTCGTCAAATCAATTTTTCCTTGCACAGTCAGGAGGGCATGACAGGACAAAGTACACTCGAGCAATACTTGGAGGATATCTTTTGCTTTACGCAAAGGGCGCTTGATAAGGGCGGAATCTATATATCCTACAGGCTGTGGAACCTTACATCGCAATCATCCGGGCAGTTCAATTCCTATGTTGCTAAGAAGCTGCAAGAACGTTTCGAGCCCGGATTTTCAGTATATGAAGCACTTAAGAGTGAGACTCGAATCACACTTGGCGAAAGCTTATACCTTAACAGTGCAGAGGTCTTTGAATGGCCTTGTGAGTCGGCGAATGGCCCAGGAAATGGTGTGAGCAGCAGTTCAGGCAGCAGTTCGGATGGCAGCTTAGAGTCGGGAGGAACAGGCTTTTGCCAGGGGCTGCGAGATCAGGCCGCCATACTTGTGGATGGGACTGTCGTGCCCTGTTGTCTGGACAGCGATGGGAGGATGCCCCTCGGGAATATTTTTTGTGAAGACTTCGAGGCAATTTTGCAGTCGGATCGTGCAAAGGCGATATATGACGGTTTCTCAAAAAGGCTGGCAGTAGAGGATTTGTGCACTAAGTGCACATATAAAAATCGATTCTTATCAAAACATCCGTGATTCATAATACCACGCTGATTGCTCATATAATAGTATGAAAATCTGTTGTGGGAGATGGGTGTCTTTGTTTAGGAGTAATGTTGGCGGAAAGCATCTGATGCGGCTGTACACAGCCTTTAAACGAGATGGCTTCGAGATTGAAAAGATCGTTAAATATAAGGGGAAAAGGGGCATTCTTGCCAAGAGCAGGTCTATATTGAACTACGATACGGGCAAACCCAAAAGTGCCTACTACCTGGAAGGAAGCCCTTATGAAATGGGCTATCTAATGGGAAGCTTAGCTGAGAGGGAGATTGCACTGATGATGGATTACACCGATAGGGTGGTGTTTTCCTTTATCGGCAGTAAGGTGCTTGAGAAGATTAAGCTGATTCAGCGTACCCTTATCAGCTTGGTATACGAGCTATCCAAACCTGCTGTGCAAAAGCTGCCTGAAGAGATGCGTGAGGAGATCCGGGGGATATATGACGGCTGCAAAAATATTAATCCTAAAACGTCGGTTAATATTGAACATCTGACGGTTCTAAATATAGGAATTGACATTATTTGCTCCATGGTTTATTCCGGTGATTTTTTCAAAAAAGATACTAAGGGAATCGAGCCTGAGGATTTCAGGGTACCGATGATGTGTAATGCACTGACTGTGTGTGGGAAAAGTGCAGGAGACGGCTATTATTTCGGAAGGGACTTTACATTCCCGTCTTCAGATGTTTTTCAGGATACTGCAGCGCCAATCATATATAATCCTGAAGACTCCGTTAGCTATAAGGGACGCAGGGCAATACCATTTGTCAATATTGCGGCTCCGGGAATGATTGGCAGTATAGCGGCAATGAATCTTGAGGGTGTTGCGTTGGGTGTTAACATGTCGCCGGGGGCAAATTGTACTCCGGGAAATGTAGGCATTAATTCCCTGCTGATGGCGCGAATGTGTGCCCAATACGGGAGCAGTGCTGAGACGGCGGCCGATCTGATGGCGGAGCTGCCAAAAGGCGTGTCATGGCTTTATATCATAGCCGATGGTAAAACAGGCCGTTCGTGTGCGGCAGAGGCGGGGGCACCTATAGCCGAGGAGAATTTGGCAGCGGATATTTCACAAGGCACTGGTGCAGCACAAAGTAGTGATACTTATCAAAGGCTGGACTTCACGAAAAGCGAGATTTTTTCTCGAGGCCCGGACTTCACGCAATATCCGTGGGAGGAATACAGGCCGATGCTACCTGATTTGGGGTACATACGCGAACATGCTACTGTGCCATATCATAATGGGGTCATGTTTCGTTGGAATGATTATCGTTATCCATCGGAATACCTTGCATTCAATCGTAGGCTATGGACATATCACAATGAAAAGAATAAAACGGATAAAGCCATCCATCCTGATGCATTTGATGAGAAAGGATATATCAATAAAACAGGAGAAGAGAATTGCCCATCCTCCTTCTATTTTGCGCCGCAAAGGGAGGAGAACGATGATATCCTTGTGGTGACAAACCATTACATTATTCCAGAAATGAGGTATTTTGCCATGAATCGATGGACTCAGCGCATCGTAGGCAAAAGGGTAAATGATATTCAGTGGCGCTACGATGAGTTGAACAACCTGATTCATGATAAACTGAGGAGCAAGGGAAGTATTGGGTTCGAGGATGCCAGGGAACTGATTAGCTTTTTATCTCCTTCGGGCAGAAATAAGGATTATCATGCCGACAATCCCAGAAGCAGGGATGGGAAACAGCTTCGCATCGAAGGCTGCATCAGCGTGTTTGACCTGAAGAAGAAGGTGGTGGAAAGCCATTATGGCTATTTCTGTGACAAGTGGGTAAGGATCACCCTTCCTGAATATTTCGATAAAAACTAAAGGAATGCCGGGAAACGAGAAACCGACAAATAAGAAAACCGGTACACACAAAACGAATAAGGAAGGTACTAAAGCGCCCACAGCGTATTTTGCTTGCAAAAACGCGGTTTGGCGTACAATTCGCGCAAGCACTCATTGAATATCCTCAAACTCTGTTGGCTTATATGTATCTATATAGTCAAGTGCTTCGTTTACATCTGACAATACGCGATAGAGCATGTTTGATTCCTGGTGGGCAAAGCATTGGTCTATAATACAGTCAAACTGATTCAGTATGGGATCATAGAAGTTGTTTGTGTTTAGTAAAACAATAGGCTTATTGTGATATTTAAGTTGCTTAAGGGTAATAGTCTCCAAAAGCTCATCTAATGTGCCAAATCCACCCGGCAATGCAATGAAGGCATGGGAATTGGATTCCATAAAGGATTTGCGTTCGCTCATATCCCTGGTGACAATCAATTCATCACACTTTTCATATACAATACCCTTTTGGTTCAGCCGCTCAGGGATGACACCTATTACCTTGCCGCCTTTAGCATGAACAGCTTTTGCAGTTGCACCCATCAGGCCGGTCATTCCAGCGCCATAGAGCAAGATATCCCTGTTGACAGCGATTGCTCTGCCAAGCTCGCTAGCAAGATCAAAGTAGGATTTATCAATAAAATCGCTCGATGAACTGTATACACATATGACTTTATCCATTGAACACCTCCTAATGAAGTCTTTCATCCTTTTCGTAATATGATACCAAAAGAGTGTAGGTTAATGCAAACTTAGTGCTGGCTTTGACCGCCCAGAACCGGTGATAAGAGAAGAAGATGATCGAAAAGAAGCACAAAATACCTCAAACGCACATTATTGCGAAACCGCTATAAGTATTTTACGCAGGGTGACGTTTCTCCTGTGTCCTAGTCGTGATATGACACAAGGGGCGTCGTTGGATAACATTGATTATTTAAGGTTGAGTTGATAAAATGGCAGTGAAATAGGCTAACCAATATGGCTGAAACATGGTAATATGTTTATTAGTCGTAATATAATGGGAAGATAAATTCATGGCTGTGCTTCCACAAGTTGGGATTTGGCAAAGAGAAAGGTGGTTAGCAATGGCTACTTGGGTTACACATTTAATGATAGCTGATATTGTAATGAAACAATGCAACGAATTGGATAGGCATGGGTTTTGTATAGGAAATATTGCACCAGACTGTAATGTTGAGAATGAGGATTGGACATACTTTACTCCGTCTCGAGAAGTTACTCATTGGATGAGTAAAGAAAGAAAAGTTGCATCTGATTGCGATTCTTTTTGTAAAGAGTACATACTTAAGCGTAAAAGTGAAATTCAATCACAAGAACAGTACTCATTTTTACTGGGGTATTATGTACACTTGATTACTGATGCGGCATTTCAATGGTTTATACGTGACGATAAAAGAGTTAAAGATACATGGACAAGGATAAATTCGAATGATATTTTACGTGAACGCGCAAAGGGGTATTCTGAAGATTGGGATTCTGTAAAGAAATTGATTTCAAAAAAAGAACGTATGCATGAGATTAATTCATTCGAAGCAGAGTATCTCCGAGATAATCCTACTTCCGGATATTTGACAGAAATCCTGACTTTAAAAGAGTTTCCGGATTATATTGACTATTTACCGCATGGATGTATCGTGCGAAAAATAGGTGTAATGGGATATTTGCCAGAATTGGATGAAAACCTTACTAATCCTATATCAATGTCAAGAGAAGAATTCAATTCTTTTGTTGATAACACAACTTTGCTTGTGGTGAGTAAATTAAGAGAGAAAAATTTAATTTGACAAATATCAATATCTCAAGGTAGATTTTGCATTGGGGAGATGGGCTTTTATGAAAAATATAATCATTGCAGGGCCGAGTAGAGCCGGTAAATCAACATTAGCGAGAAAAATAAACGAAGAGCTGAATTTCTTTGTCATCAGTGTCGATAAACTTGTCGCAGTGTTTCAAGGGGCTTATCCGCAACTGAATATCAGATTGAATTGGAATCGAGAAAAGACCACGGAAAATTTAGCGCCGTTCCTTGGCCATTATCTTGGTATGTTCTCTTCTGCAGATGGTCACGGACTGCTGCCGTACAGTCATGGTGCTGTAACGGGAAACAAGTTCGTGTTAGAAGGGGGTTATTTTGATTTTGATAAGATATCACCTATACTGAAAATGTATGAAATAGAAGAATTGAAAGACAATTTTATTCTTGTAGGGTTGGTGCAAAATAATAAAACTGTTGACGAGTTCATCAGCGATTTCAAAAAATACGATACTGAAGACGATTGGACATATAATTTTAGTGATGATGATTTAAGGGAAATTTCTGAAGATGCCATTTCATTCAGCAGATCGATGTCTGATC
>JAAYBT010000056.1 GCA_012730015.1 Clostridiaceae bacterium | reverse complement strand
GCTTATCATCAAATACCTCTGAATCCTTTGCGTGGACATGAAAAATCCTGTCCTTGAATTCAGCTATCGGTGCAATATAATCAATCAGCTGGAAGCGAAGATGTGACGGATCGTAGTTCAGCCCAAAATTCTTGTTCGGCACCCTTCTAAACATCTCACGCCAAAGCTCCGGCGTAAAGGAAATAGTGCCGGGCTGTCCGGGCAGCTGCCAGCCCTCCATCGGGCAATTCTCGATTATCAGCCTTATGCCTTTACCTTCAGCATAGGACACAAGAACGCTAAACACCTCTTCAAATTCATCAAAATTGTCCTTGATGCTCTTGTCAATGTTCCTTCCCACAAAGGTCCCCACAGAAGGCACACCCAGCAGCACAGCCGCGTCAATGCACTTTCTGACATGATTGTTTATGAAGGCTCTCTTTTGAAGCTCCTTGTGCAGGTTGTTGTCATAATAGGCCAACGAGGATATTCTAAGACCATATTCCTTCATATAGCCCTTGATTACGTCCGCTTCCTTCTCGTCAAGCCTTGTTACGTCAATATCACAGGAGGAATAATCCCTGTCATTATCATTTGGCCAGCAAGCAACCTCAAGCGCCTTAAACCCGTTCTTCACAGCCCACTCTGCCTTTTCCTTCAAAGGCATGTTCCCAAGACAAACTGTTAAAAATCCAATATGCATAAAACTTTCCTCCCATTCCTTTTATATCTATGCCTTCATTCACTCATCGCCGACCTATAGAGGTCGGCAATGAATGACCAGCCTGATTCATGTATGGCAATTAGTGCTGTGAATCACATATCCATTTTACTATTATGCTTTAAAATATCAACAATTTCCTTCACTGGCTATCGTTTATTATAACAGGTTCTCTTCATAACAGCCTTATTTGTTATTGTTATTGTTTTTGCTTATACTCCTTTAATTTATCGTTTAGTTCTTTTTTCTTTGCCTTAGCTATTTGCCATATAATTATCCATGTCATCAAGTAGAATAATGAATACATTAAAAATGAAATCAAAACAAAACTTGTTCTACCAAAAGTGTTCCCCCCATAGCTATACCAATCAAAAATCAAACCGCATGAGATTATTATTGCTGTAGTGAGAATATAGCCGATGATTGACTGCCAGACAAATTTCAACTTTTCTGAACGATAAACTAAATTAATAAGTGAACAAAGTACCGAAAGTACAAAATTCTGCCAAATTAAGCTGACTGGTACCATTGCAGTATCAGTGGTGATTGCCATAACTACTGTTACTGTTAATACCGAAATAGTAAAAGCAATCATTAACCCTAAAAAGAAAAATCGTATTGTTATATTTTTCATAGGAACCTCCTTATAAATCCAATTTGCTTTTAAATACAGGAACATACTGTCTTGAAATAATCACTTTCTCTCCATTTTGAAGTACTGCTTCAATTCTGCCGTTTAGCAAAGGCGATACATAATCGATTTTTATCAGATTAAGCACTATAGATTTACTTATCCTGATAATGCTGGTACCGACAAAACGTTCTTCAATCTCATATAATTTCAGATTTGTTTCATAAACACTGTCTGCAGTATATATAAAAACTTTTTCATCAACCGTATCAAAATACAAAACATCTTCAGGTTTCAAGAAATAAATCTTATCACCCTTCTTACCGCTTATCGTTGAATTGTATAACCGTATGCTGGATATTAGATTCTCGAGACTTTCATCAATGCTGTTACACTTTATGGTTATCTCAACTTCACTATAAGCGTTTGACTGTTCGATATTAATTTTCAAAAATCTTTCTGCCCCCCTTCTGCTAAATAATTGCTCGAGTTAACTCTATCATCATAATACTTTATTTATAAATGTAAGTTCAACCCAATTTCGGTTTGTTGTAATCTTTATAGGGTATGTTACGTTATAACTAATCAAGTTACATTTGGAAGTTAGATACTCTTAATAACAGAGAATTGTATATTTAGGTTTGGGAATGTTACGATTATATTTATTACAAAGCTTTAATAATGTTCACACATGAACCTCATTTATGATACGTCTCACCATGTATTATTTTAAAAGCGCGAAACAATTGCTCCAGCAAAATCAGACGGGTTAATTGATGGGGAAAGGTCATGTCGGAAAGGGATATTGTCAAATCGGCACGTCGAACCAGCTCAGTATCCAGGCCAAGGGAGCCTCCGATTACAAAGGTAATATTGGACCTGCCGGCGTTGAAGCAGCCTTGAAGCGTGGTCGCAAATTCCTCGGAGGTCTTCCTCATCCCCTTCACATCAAGCACGATGAGAAAGGTCCCCTCCTTCAGCTTGCTCTCTATCCTGTCAGCTTCCTTTCTCTTAATCTGCCCCTCCTGGGCTCCACTAAGAGAATCCGGCGCCTGTTCGTCCTGGACCTCAATCAGCTTAAGCTCGCAGAAGCGGGATAGCCGCTTGCTATACTCAGCAATGCCATCCTTTAAGAAACGCTCCTTCAGTCTTCCTACAGCTACAACCGTTATTTTCATATTACCTGCCTACATCTCCCTAGTAGCGCTTTTCAAAAGTCAGTCAACACTAACCCTATAAGTCTATCTCTTCAGCCTGCCAATATCATTTCCACTGGGATCCTGATAAATCCGCAAATCAAACTCAGGAATAATAGCCAATATGTGATCAAAAATGTCCGACTGAATCGCTTCATAGTCCACCCATCCAATCACATTCGTAAAAGCATAGATCTCAATAGGCAGCCCGGTTTCGGTAGGCTGAAGCTGCCTAACTATCTGCAGCATGTTCTTATTCACCCTGGGATGGTTCTTCAGGTAGTTGTCAATGTAAGCCCTCAGCGTACCAATATTGGTCAAGTGTCTGCCATTAACAATGCTCGCTCCGCTAATACTATTCTCTTCATTGTACCTTGCAAGCTCTTCAGTTTTATTGTCTATATACTCCTTTATGTATTGAATCTTCCTAAATCTCTCAAGCATCTCATCATCGCAGAACTTAATGCTATTCATATCTATGTAAACGTACCTCTTTATTCTCCTGCCGCCGGACTCTTGCATTCCCCGCCAGTTCTTGAAGGACTCCGATATCAGCTTGTAGGGTGGAATCGTCACAATCGTCTTATCCCAGTTCTGCACCTTCACAGTATGCAGAGCAATTTCAATAACGTCTCCATCCACACCATAGGCCGGCATCTCTATCCAATCGCCAATTCGCACCATGTTATTGGTGGCAAGCTGAATGCCCGCAACGAATCCCTGTATCGAATTTTGGAATATCAGCATCGTAACAGCCGTCGCCGCACCAAGCCCGCTTAGCAAGACCCATGGAGAACGATCTATCAGCGTGCTTATGATAACTATCGCAATCGCGAGAGCCAAGAATATTTTTACAACCTGTAGATATCCCTTAATTGGCTTGAGCTTGGAGACCTCGTGCTTTGTGTATATCTCATCCACAGAGTCGAGTGCCTTAAATAGAACTCCCGTTACTATTAGGAGTATAAGAGAAAATGCAATACGTTGAATCCAATCCTGATAAGCCGGAAAAGCCGGAGCGAATGCATAGATAATTAATACCGGAACAATGTGCGCAATCGTATCAAATACTTTGTTTCTAAGAAAAATATCATCCCAGGTACTTTTGCTTTTCTTGATATACATACGGAGAAGTTTCAGAATAATTTTTTTGGTAATAAAATCTGCCACAAGACATAAGAAAACTATGAAGACAAGCGCAAGCCCATTGGATAAATGCAAGGATACACCTTCATCCACTCCGTTTGACAATAGTATTCTCTTAATAAAATCAACCATTTACCAAAATCCTCTTTCTATCTTATTACTTCTCTTTTACGCCCCTTTTCTGCTTATCTTAAGCTGTTTTCTCCCTAGACTGACTTTATATCTGGCTTCTAGCCTCCGTTCTCCGGCCTCCTGCTTCCGTTCTCTCTTCTCTGTTCTCCGTTCTCTGTTATCCTACAACTCAATCACACGGCCAACGTGGTCACGAAGCGCCACATCCACAGCAATATCAGCTCCAGCCTGCAGGCACTTCTCATACAGGACATTGCAAACCGTCTGATAAGCCAGCTCAGGGAAATTGTTCTCCTTGCTCAAATGCCCAAGAATGAAATTCTTAGTCCCCTTCTGCGCTAAATATGCAACGACCTCACCTGCGGCATCATTGGAAAGATGCCCATGCTCGCTGGCAATACGCTTTTTCAGCGGCCATGGATAAGGGCCGATTTTCAGCATCTCGACATCATGGTTGGACTCCAAGAGCAGCAAATCACTATCTGTAAAGTTGTTAAGCAAATCCATGCTGATATGCCCGATGTCCGTTGCTATGGTTACCTTCTTCCCCGATGCGTAAAAGCTATAGCCCACCGGCTCATTGGCATCGTGAGGTATCGGAAAGGGTGTCACGGTAATATCACCTATTTGAAAAGGCCTATACGATGAGAAAATTACCTTATTGCTCTCAAGAACAGGGCCAATCATCCTCTCCATGGCCCTCCATGTCCCCTCGCTGGCATAGATAGGCAGGTTAAACCTGCGTGAAAGTATACCGGCCCCCTTTATATGGTCGATATGCTCATGAGACACCAATATAGCATTTATCTCCGAGGGCTTCTCGCCTATTGAACACAAAGCCTCAATAATTTTCTTTCCGCTAAGTCCGGCTTCAACAAGCAGCCTTGTATTGTCGGATGATATAAACAGTGAATTGCCGCTGCTTCCGCTGTATAAGCTACAGAATTTTATCATGCACGCCTCTCTTAACTAAGTATCTCTGCTTTATGCGCGTCTCGCTCCTTAGAGTCTTCTTTCTGCGCATCTTCCCTGTGCTGCCTGCCGTCAAGCTCCTCTGCCTGCGCAACGCTGACCCTTTGTATATCCGCCCCAAGGCCCTGAAGCTTACCCACAAAGTCCTCATAGCCCCTGTCGATATACCTAATATTATCAACCTGAGTAGT